>JAJYIV010000011.1 GCA_021789915.1 bacterium
GATCTGCGCATCTCTCGCGGTTCAGGTCCTGGCGCCCGAGCATGGCTCAAGGGCGACGGAGTAACGCGGGAAGCATAGCAGAGACGGATCATCCTGTCAACAGCAGATGAAAAAACGCCTCCGGAACCGGAGGCGTTTTTTCGGAGCATCGCGCTAGGGGCGCGGCTCCATCGGCTTGGCTTCGTTCACGACGATCGTTCGGCCGCCCATCGAGGAGCCGTCGAACATCTTGATGGCGTTCTCCATCTCTTCGCGGGAGCCGAACTCGACGAAGCCGAAGCCGCGCGAGCGGCCGGTCATCTTGTCCATGATCACGCGGGCCGACGTCACGTTGCCGGCGGCCGAGAAATACGAACGGAGCTCTTCGTCCGTGGTGGCGAACGGAAGGCTGCCGACGAACACCTTGAACTGCGCGTCCATAGGAACGGGAACGAAAAGAATGAAAGTACCTCTCCGTACTTTCGCTGGCCACGCGACGAAACGTCGTTTGGGAACGCGAACGTGACAGGAACAGGTTGCGCCGATGGTAGCACGGCGAAACGGAAAAGAAAAACCCGTCAAGGGGTGCTTGACGGGAAGCCCGAGCGCGGTTACTCGGCGTCGCATCGGCGCTCATAGGCCGCGTACCGTTCCAGCCAGCGTTCCTTTTTGAACCACCGTGGAATCCTCGCGCCCGTGAGTTGCCCCTCGGTCTTGAGCGTCCGGTACGTCCAGACGGCGTGGCCTTCGGTCCCGCGCACATGGATGCCGCTGAGACGGAGGCGCCGCGCGACCTCGTGCGGCGACGGCAGCGGCGGACGGAATCCGCCGAGGATGGCCGCGTACTTCCGTGGATCCAGCCCCAGCGCTGCGCGCAGGAGCGACGTCAGGTTCTCGGTGTCGGCGCGCGTGCGGCAGAGGAACAGATCGATCTCCAGGCCGAGATCGTGTCCTTCCGCTTTCCACGGGTGCCGCATGTTGCCCCAGCTGCCGAAGTCCAGCGGCTCTTTGCCCGCGGCCGTCGCTTCGTTCGGCGGCCGAAGGGAGGCGATGGAAGGGGAACCGGCAATCAGGGCGTCGGTGTCTCCGTTCACGCATGGTCCTGCTTGTTTGCCGTTCTGTTGCGGGTGATACGGCGGCACGATGTACAAGTCGTCGCCGGCATCGAACCACAGGGCGAAGGGGCGGGCGGACGAGACGAGCCGGAACGAAAGGCGTCCCAGATAGCGTTCGGCCGCGGCATTCTCGACATGGATTTCGACGCCGTCTTGCCTGCGCAACGTCGTGAGAGCACGCTCCATGACGTTGAGGACATTGCCGTGATCGGCGGCCATGAATTCGTCGGCGAGACGATGCCGACCCGCGTCGAGCGCGTCATCGGACATCGCGAGGACGCCGTTGCGCTCCTCGGCCTCGCTCAGAATGGACCACGGCCAGATCGACCGCGGGTCCCCTTCATCTCTCGCCGCGCCGTGCGCCTCGTGCAAGAGATTCTGGCGGGATTTCGTGGTCGGATGCGTCAGCGCGTGCACGAGTTCCCGCACGGCGCGCACCTGTTCCGGGTCGAACGTTCCCCGGCCGTTCGGGAGATGGACCACCTCGAAATGCGACTGGTCGACCAACGGCGCCTGGAACGCGCAGCGGATTTCCGCCAGAGTCGTTTCCCCGCGGCGGACGAGCATGATGTTCCGCAGTCCCTTGGCGACGACCGAATCGCCGCGGACGAAGCTGAGAGCCGATCGCATGCGTCACTCCTTGTTGTCGCCGTTCGGCGACGTAGTCTTGCGTGAAAAGAACGAGGAGGAATAATGCCCGAACGGGGCATCATTGTCAAGCGACTGCGTCCCGCCCGCCAGCTCTGGCGGCCCCCGTATTCTCAATGATGCCAAAAAGCGGTAGGTTGTTTTTTATGCCCAATCTCCCGTACGCATTCCTCGATCGACTCAATCGTCAGTTCGGCGCTTCCACGGCGGCGCGCATCGTGGCCGGATTCAAGGCGGCCAAAGACCGGCGGCCTAGTTTCCGGGTGAACACGCTCAAAACGGAGGATCAGGCGGTCATGGCCGTCTTGCGCGAGGAAGGCATTGCTTTCGAACGGGCCAAAGGGATCCCGCACGCGTTTTTTATCCGCAACCGGACGGACCGCGAACTGCTGGAACATCCCTTGAACCAGGTTGGGATGATTTACCTGCAAGGCATCGTTTCCATGCTGCCGGTTCTGGTGCTGGATCCGAAGCCGGGCGAAAAAGTTTTGGACCTGTGCGCCGCGCCGGGGAGCAAGACGACGCAGATGGCTGCGGTGATGGAAGCCAGAGGCCGATTGATGGCGGTCGAGGACGACGCCGTTCGCTTCCAGAAACTCCAGAACACATTACGTATTCAAGGCGCGGATTTCGTCGATGCCAGGCATGAGGACGCGGGCGGGCTGTCCCATTCGTACGATGCGGCCTTCGACAAGATTCTTGCAGACGTGCCGTGCTCGGCTGAAGGGCGTACGGATCTGTCGGATCCGCGCTCGCACGGGTACTGGTCCGCGTCCAACGTCACCGCGCACGCCAAACTCCAGCGGCGTCTGCTGCGCTCGGCGGTGCGCTGTCTCAAGCCGGGCGGCGTCCTCGTCTATTCGACGTGCACCTTGGCGCCGGAGGAAAACGAGCTGATGGTCGATTGGCTGCTCGAAAATTTCCCGGAGCTCAAGGCGGAGTCTTTCGCGCTTCCGCTCTCCGACGTGAAACGATGGCCGAACGGTTCCGTCACCGTGCTGCCGACGAAGGACCATGAGGGTTTTTTCGTCGCGAAGTTCCAGAAGCGCGCCTCTTGATGGCGGCGCGTTTTCCTGATAGGTTCATGCGTTCTATGGCTTACGTCTCCCGCGCCGAGCGCCTGAAAACGCTGTTTCCCAACGAACCGGCTTTCCGCTCGAAGCAGGCGGAGGAAGCCTTGTTTGCGGCGAGAACGCGCGGCTGGGAGGACGTTCGCGCGTTGCCGAAGGCCGTGCGCGAGAGGCTGGCGCGCGAGGTGCCGTGGACGTCGCTGCGCGAGGTCGCCGTCGTCGAGAGCGCGCACAAGGACACGTTCAAGGCGCTCGTTGAGGCGGAAGACGGGGCGCGCGTCGAAACCGTGCTGATGCGCAATGCGCGCGGCGGCTGGACGGTCTGTCTCTCCTCGCAAGTCGGCTGCGCGATGCGCTGTGCCTTTTGCGCGACCGGCCGGCTGGGACTGGCGCGCTCGCTGAGCGCCGACGAGATGGTCGACCAGGTGAGATTTTGGCAGGCGTTTCTCCTGTCGTCTTCTCATCCTGGACGCATTTCCAATCTCGTCTTCATGGGCATGGGCGAACCGCTGGCGAACTACGAGAACGTAAAATCCGCCTTGAACACCATCGTGGCTCATACGGATATCGGCCCGACGCATATCACGGTCTCGACCGTCGGCATCTTGCCGCGGCTGGAACAGCTGCTCGTCGACAAGGATTGGCCGTCCGTGCGGCTGGCGATTTCGCTGCACAGCGCCAACCCGAAGACGCGCAAGGACATCGTGCCGACGTCCTACGGCGACTTCCTGCCGAAGCTGCTGGATTGGACCAGGAAATACCTGGTCGCGTTGGGCAATCGCCGCCATCATTTGACATTCGAGTACGTCCTCTTGTGCGGGGTGAATGATACGGACGAACAGGCGGATGCGCTCGCGACATTTGCGAACGCGGCAGGACATGCGCGCGTCAACGTCGTGCCGTACAATGCGACGGACGGCGCGTTCGCGCGCCCGGCGGACGCCGGCGTCAGGGGATTTGTCGCGCGGCTGGAAGGGCGGGGCGTCACGGTGACCGTGCGCCGCGCGATGGGCGACGACATCGCCGCCGCGTGCGGCCAATTGGCCGCGTCTCATCCTACAGACCGCTGAGTTCTTGACGTTTCGCCAGAGCCGCGTTAAAAAGGCACTGTTTCTTTTTCGGAGGCGTACCATGGTCGAATCGTGGGAGGATCGGCAGGTCATTGCGCGCAGCGGCGATGACAGGGAAGGAAGCTTTTTGGCCTTTTACGGACGGCGGGTCGTCATGCGTCGATGGGGGCCGCAGAAGGAGCTTGAAATCTCCTTCACCATTTCCGATGCGGACTTGGCCGTCGCGGTCCAGCGAGGCGAAAAGATGGAAGTCAGCGGAAGCGATGTTGTCCAAATAGAATGGATGCACGGCATGCCGGTCGTGTCGCCGATGCGGGAACGACAGGTCATGCTGGTGCCGAAGGGGGTGATCGAGCGCATGCGGGTCCGCGAAGTGCAGAGGCCGCGCGGCGTTCCGCCCGCCCGCCCGTTTCTCTGACGGCCGTCCGTCCGTTCTCGTCCGTCGCGCGCGACGGACTTTTTTGTAACGAGACCTCCGAAAAACTGATGGATTTTCGTTGTCAGCCAAAGGCTGATCAGCCTCTGGCTGAAATGGGCTGCCGAGCCCCGCGAACCCTACTCAAACGTAGGGAGAGCGGGGTCGGCGGGCGCCCATGAGACGAAAAGACGCAGTCTTGCAGAGGTCTCTAACGAAATTCCGCCTTGCGGCGGATGGTTCGTCATGCCTTTTTCTCGTCCGCGAGGCGGATGGCCTTCTGCCTGCGGATGCGGGAGAGATCGAGCTTGCGCTGCGCCTTCCACGCGGTGCGCACTTTTTTTCGGATGCCCATAGAGTGTTTGAGTCAACGCATGACATTCTGCCGCGCCGTTCGGTTCCCGTCAAGGGCTGCCGCATGGTATACTCGCTGCCGCATGAACCCGGCGCTTATCGCGGATCCGTACGTCGTCCTCTTCGGCGCGCTGCTCGTCCTCTTCGGCGCGTCGGTCGTCTTGGCCTTCCTGCTTGCGCGGCATGGCGATTTGGCGTGGCCGTTGGCGGCCGTCTTCGGCACGTCCGCCGTGCTGTGGCTTGGACTGCTGACGCTCGATCTTTCGCGCCTCGCGGCCGCCGACCTGCGTCCAAGCGCCATCGACGCGCGCTGGGTGCTGTTTCCCGCGGCGATCATCCTGTTCGGTTCAGGCACGGTTGTCTTGTGGACGTACGGCGAGCATGCGGCCGGCGCGCACGCCTGGGAATACCGTTTTGCCGTTCGTTTGATCGTCTTGTGCTCCGTCCTGGCGCTATTCGGCGTCTTGATCCAGCCGTTGTTTGCCGCCTGATATGCCGACGCCTTCTTCCCGCATCCACGAACCGCTGGCCTTGGCCGCCCTCTTTGCCGCGGGCGTTTCGCTGCACCTGCTGTGGATGGGCAATCTGCTGGCGTTGCGGCTCGTGCCGGTCGGGGAGGCGCTGGATTTTCTTCCGTCCATCGGCCCCATGTCTGGCTTGTATGCGATCGTGGCGGCGGCGTACGTCTTGACGTTCGCCGTCGTCGCCGTGGTCTTCCGTGGCCGGGATTGCACGTCCGCGCGTGAAGGCGCTTTCTGGTTTTTCGTCTCGGCCGTCATTGCGTTCGCCGTCCTCACGCTGCCGTTCGTGGCCGGTTTCGGCGTCACGGCGTAAGCGCGTCTGTTTTCAATCCCGGCAACACGACGGCGTCGTACGCTTCGTTCGCGCGCGCTTCGCCGACGCCGAACGTGCCAAGCCATGCCACGACTTTTTCCCTTCGTTTATAATTGCCGCAAAAGTTTGACGCGCGCGGATCCAGCCCCGTGAAAGCGTACAGCTTCCGCCACACGTCCAATCGTGCCATGAACTTCTCGACCGAGCCCATTGAGCATTTCCAAAGCTCGCCATCCAAACCGAAGCGCCAGTACAGCCACAACTGCAGGAAGTGCATCACGTCGCCCGCCTCTTCGCGGATTTCGCCGCGATGTCGACGAACGAGCGCCTCGAAAAGCTCGCCGAGTTCGTCGAGGATGCGCGGGAAGCGGATGCGGCCTCCGGACGTGTAGGCTTTGACGTATGCCGAGACGCGCATAGAAAGTCGGCGAGGCGACAGCCCCCGCCTCATGACAGATCCATGCGCATACTCTAAGCTGCCGGAAACCACCTGTCTATGGATATCTCGATCGTCAAGAAGGCGCCGGAAGAGGCGAAGGCCGATGTGCTGGCGGTGATGTGGACCTCGGAGGGCGGACAGCCGCCGGCCGCCTCGGCGCTCGACAAAACGCTGGGCGGCTGGCTGACGCAGACGGCGAAGGAAGAAGGATTCGCCGGCAAGGAAGGGGAGACGCTGACGCTGCGCACCGAGGGACGGCTGCCCGCGGCGCATGTCGTCCTGTGCGGCGTCGGCAGGAAGAAGGACGCGGCGGCGGAGTCCCTGCGTCTGGCGGCCGCCTCGGCGCTTCAGGCGGCGCGGAAGCCCGCGGGTCGGTCGCTTGCCTTCGCGTTGGACGTGCCGCGGGGCACGTCGGCGGCGGAGGCTGCGCAGGCGGCGGCGGAAGGATTGATCCTGGGCGCGTATCGCTTTGGCGCGTTCAAGACGCTGGAGCCGGAGGGACCGTCGTCCGCCGTCGTGCTGGCGCCGTCGGCGGCGTTCGCAAGCGCCCGGCGCGGGTTCGTCCGCGGCCGTCTCTTCGCGCAGGCGACGAACGTCGCGCGCGACCTCGTCAATCAGCCGGCCGGCCATCTCACGCCGCTCGCGCTCGCGAAGGAAGCGGAGCGCCTCGTCGCGGGCAAGACGCACATGAGCGCGCGGCTGATGCGCCGGGCCGAGCTGGAGAAGATGGGCGCGGGCGGCCTGCTCGGCGTGGCGCAGGGAAGCGCGCACGAGCCGGTGATGGTTCACCTTGCGTACAAGCCGCGCGCGGCGAAGAAGCGCGTGGCGCTCGTGGGCAAGGCGGTCACGTTCGATTCCGGCGGCCTCTCGCTCAAGACGGCCAAGGGCATGGAGACGATGAAATGCGACATGGCCGGCGCCGCGGCGGTGATCGGCGCGTTTTCCGCGCTCGCCGCGCTGAAGCCGGACGTCGAAGTGCACGGGATCTTCGGCGCGTGCGAGAACATGCCGTCCGGCGCCGCGCTGCGCCCGGGAGACGTCGTGAAGACGATGAGCGGCAAGACGATCGAGATCCTGAACACGGACGCGGAGGGGCGCGTGACGCTCGCGGACGCGCTGCACTTTGCGACGACGCTCGCGCCCGACGCGATCGTTGATTTGGCGACGCTCACGGGCGCTGAAATGGTCGCGCTGGGCGAGGAGATCACGGGGCTGATGAGCAACCGGCGCCCGCTGGCGGACAAGGTTCTGGCGGCGGCCGCGCAGGCGGGCGAGAAAATGTGGGAGCTGCCGCTGGAGTCCGCGTACAAACGCGAGCTGGAGTCGCGCGTCGCGGACTTCAAGAACGACACGAGCCGCTGGGGCGGCTGCCTTACGGCCGGGCTGCTGCTGCAGGAGTTCGTCGCCGGCGTGCCGTGGGTTCATCTCGACATCGCGGGCCCGGCCTTCGCCGAGCGGCCGTTCAACGTCTACACGCAGTCGGGCGGCACGGGACATGGCGTGCGGACGCTGCTCGAGTGGATTGAACGCGGGTGAATCATTCGCGGCGCAAGAGAACCCGCCGCCGTAGCGGAAGGCTTTAGCCTTCCATTCCGATGCGCCGCGATTGGAACCCTAAAGGGTTCCGCTACGGACGCTTCTCTTGACGCTGTGTCCACTCCGTGTCTTAAGTGCCGGCGCTGCCTTACGAGGCGGCGCCTGTTTCGTTGAAGCGGACCACGGTCCGCGGCGAAACGCTCCGGCCAAGGCCGGAAGAGGAGACGAACATGGGTCTTTTCTCCATATGTCAGGACGGCGTTCCGCTCATGTGGGCGCAGTACCAGTCCGCGACTGAACTTGCCGTGGCCGACAAGGACGTTCCCATGGTGAGGCTTCTGGCGACGTCGTCGTACCCGGTGGAGATCGCGAGGGAAGTATTTCTCGCGGCCGCCACGACCGAAGACGACGCGATCACCCTGCGCCACCTGAACTACCTGCTCGCCGCGTGCCGCGATAAGTTCGTGCTTCCGCTTTTTTGCTCGCGTAGCAAGAAACCCCTCGAAAGGCCGGAGAAGGAGAAGGCCGAGGAGGCTGAGTCGGCGGCGGTGCGCATGGCCGCACACCAGGTCGTCGCGATCATGGACAAGATGCCGCACGACCTGCGGAGGCTGGATGCCGTACGCAAGCGGATGATCGAGGTGGTCGTCGAGGCGTGGATGGCTACGCGGAGCGACGGGGAGGCCGAAACGTTCTGGAGCTTTCTCTACTGCGCATACGATCACAGCGTGCTTTCCGGCACCATGGAAGCGTTGCTGCGCGAAGCGAGGATTCCGCCGTTGCGGCTGCTCCAGGCCATGGAGTTCACGCGGGCGCACGGCGAGTGGGACGACGGTCGCCACGCGGGGCTCGAACGTTTCCTGCAGACGGCCTGGGCGCGCACGCTGCCGTTCGGCGACGCCGTGCGGTTCGCGAGGATGCGGTTCGATGCGGATTGCCACGTTCCGCAACACGAGTGGCCCGAGGCGTGGGAACGCTTGATGCAGGACGTCGAAAGCTTCACCCGCACCCGGGTGCAGAGCATGGCGCCCGCCGTGTCGCTCGCGCAGGAAATCAACCCGGAGGCGCCTGGCGCGCGCATGATCGCCTTCGTGTCCTGTCATGCGGTTCCTTGCGACGTCGAGGAGGATGACCGCACGGTGCGCGTCCAAGTGCACGGCGCGCCGGATCAGGAGCTCGACAAGGACGAATTCCTGAACGTGCTCAAGGCCGTCCGGGAAAAGGCCGTGGCCTGGCGGGAGCGGCAGGCCGTTCCGCCGACGGCTCTGCCGAAGGTCGAGGTCTTGCTGATGATGCTGGACAACAACAACCAGCTCACCAGATCGGAGACGCTCTTTCTGCAAGACTGACGCCAAGACGAACACTTCGCGCCCCGGCGGCCTTCCCGCCCGGGTGTTTTTCTTTTACGCTGTGCGCATATGATCGACCATGTTTCCGTGTACGTGAGTGACCTGGCCCACAGCAAGGCGTTTTACGAAGCGGCGCTGAAGCCACTCGGCTACGTGGTCTTTTCGGAGATGGACGGTGCCGTCGCGTTCGGCAATGAAGCCGAGGCGGATTCGGCACTGCGCGGCGGCGACTTTTGGATCGCGCAGGAACAGCCGGTACGGAAGCAGCATGTCGCGTTCCGCGCAAAGGATCACGCGACAGTCGATACGTTTTACCGCGCGGCGCTGGGCGCCGGCGGCACGAACAACGGCGCGCCTGGTTTGCGGTCGGATTACGGGGAACATTATTATGCCGCCTTCGTGCTCGATCCCGATGGTCACAATATCGAGGCGGTTTGCCAGAATCCTGTATGAAACCAAACCCCGCCTGCATGCAGGCGGGGCGGTTGGTCCCAAGCCATTTGGACCCGGCGGGAGTCGAACCCGCGTCTGTCGGTGTCAAAACGACCGAGATTTACCGTTATCTCCACGGGCCCGTAGTCCGGCCTGGGATGAAATAAAATCCCCCAACCATTCAGGCGTGGGGGATTTTATTGACACCGACATCTAGACCGTGGAGTCTCGATCGTCTGTCACGATTTCAACACAGATCGTCATCGTTGTCAATGACTCTATGCCAAGTTTTTGCCTTTGCTCCTATTGCAGGACTCGCAAAGCAACTGAATATTTCTCTCAGTGTTGCTCCCACCTTCTGCTACCGGAATGATATGATCGAACTCCAACTTTTCCTTAGCGCCACACTTTACGCACGTACCTTCGTCCCTCTGCCACACGAACAAGCGTACGGATTCCGATACCCTTTCTCTCTGAGTATTTGGAACTTGTTCTTGATTTTCAAACGCTTGAACTTCCCGACTAATTTTCTGCATCTGCTTGTTTCGTAAATAAGCGAAGTGTTTGATGCGCATCTTAATTTCCTCACTATCAACCCCACCGGAATCCTCCACAAGATATACGTCGCTGTGAAAATACCAGTATTTATGGAACAAAAAATGGCCAGGATCTTGAACTGGTTCATCCTTACTCTTTTCCAAGAGAGCTCGGATTATTTCCCACTCATTCGCAGCTTCTTGCTGTTTCTCCGGTGGTAATTTCATCACGTTTTCTTTCTTTTCATCCAAGACATTCAATCTTACAGTCTTTGCTTTGTCTCCCTTACCAAGAGTTATATTCACAGAATATACCCCTCCGTCGTTATAGATTTTAGAAACGTGCTTGATCTTCATATTTTTTCTTTACGTCAATGCCGGCCTGTGGGCATCTACGCCTTGCCGAGCGTCTTGCCGCCCTTGCGCCAGTTGGCGGGACACAGCTCGCCAGTTTGTAGCGCCTCCAGAACGCGCAGCGTCTCGTCCACGCTGCGGCCGACGCCCAGATCGTGGTACAGCGCGTAACGCAGCAGGCCTTCCGGGTCGATGATGAACAGGCCGCGCAGCGCGACGCCTTTTTCCGGGATCAGCGTGCCGTAGTCGCGCGAGAGCTCGCGGCTCATGTCCGAGAAGAGCGGATAGCCGAGCGTGCCGAGCTCCTTGAGCCAGGCCTTGTGCGAGTGCACGGAATCCGTCGAGCCCCCGAGCACGGCGGCGTTCAGCGCCTTGAATTCGTCCAGGCGCTGCGAGAAGCTTGTGATTTCCGTCGGACACACGAACGTGAAATCCAGCGGATAGAAGAACAGTACGAGCCACGTGCCGTGATAATCCTTCAACGCCCGCGTGCCGAACGTGCCGTCGGGCTGGCAGATTTCCAGCGAAAAATCCGGCGCCTTGCGGCCGACTTGCGCGATTTGAGGAGCGCGTTCATCCATAATGGTCAGCGGGCCGAAAGGCCCTTCACGTTGTTAAATCGTTCCGTCGCCGCCTTCCAGTCGAGATTCTTCCACCACGCCTGGATGTACGCCTTGCGGTCCGAGCCGTGATCGATGAAATAGGCGTGTTCGTAGACGTCCAGCACGAGCAGCGGAATGCAGCCCCAGACGCCGCCTTGGTCGTGGGCGTCGCAGCCGTACAGTTTCAGACGTCCGAGCTGGGCGTCCCAGCACAGCACCACCCAGCCGCGCACGGCCATCCCCGTCGCGGAAAACATCGCGACGAACTTCTCCCACGAGCCGAACTTTTCCACGATCGCGTCGCGCAGCGCGCCGGCAGGCTCGCCCGCGCCGCCGAGCGCTTCGAAATAATATTCGTGCAGGTAGACGCCGTTGACGGCGAACGTCTCGCCGTTGCGCAGCGCGCGCAGGTCCGAGTACGTCTGGTTCGCGGCGTCGAGCCCGGTGCCGGCGGCGGCCATCTCTTTGATTTTTTGGCCGACCTCCTTCATCTTGTTGACGTAGCCCACGTACAATTTGTCGTGGTGGATATCGATCGTCTTTTTCGAAATGCCGTCGAGCTCCTTGGAGAAGGGCAGCGGCCGCGCTTGATCGTCGGCGGAAGATGGCATACGGTGACGAGGTTAAGGATGAAGCGCTATCATCGTATCCGAATCATATGAACCAGCGCAACCGCGTGCTCCTCTTCGTCCTCGCCTTTGCCGCGGCGGCGGCCGCGGTCGGCTACGGACAGTGGGGGTATTGGCGCGCGCCGGGTCCTTCCGCGCCGGCCCCGGCGCCGTTCGCGCTTTCGGTGGACGGCGGGGTCAACCAGCTGGTGCCGGCATCCGACATCTTGTCCGCCGGTCCGGCCCCGGACGCGATGCCGGCCATCGACCATCCGTCATTCGTCGCCGACGCCGTTGCGGATCCGTATTTGAAGGACGACGGATTGGGCATCGATGTCGCCACGGCGCACGGCCGGCGGTTCTATCCGTTCCAGATCCTCGTGTGGCATTTGGCCGTCAACGACGTCATCGACGGCACGCCGGTGCTCGTCGCCTTCTGCCCGCTGTGCCAGGACGGCGGCGCGTATGAACGCACGGTGGGCGGCAACGTGCTGCAATTCGGAACGGCCGGTCAGGAATGGAACAGCACGTCGCTGCTGTACGACGTCGGTTCAAAGACCGTCTGGACGGCGGCGACGGCGCTTGCCTTGCGCGGGCCGATGGCGGGGACGCGGCTGACGCCGGTGCCGTCGCGCATCATGACGTGGGCGGACTGGAAGAAGGAGTATCCGGACGGCAACGTGTTGGCGCGCGTGAGCGGGTCGGATCGCGACTACACGCTGGATCCGTACGGAAGTTACGCCGTCGACCGCCGCATCCTGTTTCCCATCACGCGGCCGGACGCGCGACTGGGCGTGAAGGATTCCGTCTACGGCGTGTCCGTCGGCGGCGCGGACAAGGCGTACGCGGCGTCCGACGTGCAGCAGGCGAACGTCGTAAACGATCGGATCGGCGCGACGCCGGTGTCCGTGTGGACGTTCGACGGTGACGGCGCGGAAGCGTTCGAGGCGCAGGCGAACGGCAAGACCCTCACGTTCTTCCGCGCGGGCGACGGTTCCACGGCCGACCGTGAGACCGGCTCGACGTGGGACGATGACGGCGCCGCGATCGCGGGCCCGCTGCGCGGGTCGCACCTGACACGGCTGCCGCTCGAACGTTCGTTCTGGTATTGTTGGGCCGGACTGCATCCGCAGAGCATGATGTACTCCTCGAACTAGGACCCATACGTCCTATGAGCACGCTCTCCGTCGTCGCCACGCCGATCGGCAATCTCCAGGACGCCAGTCCGCGCGCGCTGGAGGTTTTGCGCACGGCCGACGCGATCATCTGCGAGGACACGCGCGTCACCGCGAAGCTGCTCGCGGCGCACGGCATCAGCCGCCCGCTCCTGTCGCACCACCACCATTCGACGAAGGACAAGACGCAGGACATCATCGACCGGCTGGCGCGCGGCGAAAACCTGGCGCTGGTCACGGACGCCGGCACGCCCGCGATCTCCGATCCCGGCGGGGAACTGGTGCGCGACGTCGTCGCGGCCATCGGCGACGGCGTGACGGTGACGCCGATTCCGGGCCCGTGCGCCGCGATCGCCGCCCTGTCCGTCAGCGGCTTTCCGGCGGATCGTTTCGTCTTTCTCGGTTTCCCGCCGCACAAGAACGGCCGGCGGACGTGGTTCAAGGAGATCGCCGGGCGTCCGGAGACCGTCGTCTTCTACGAGAGCACGCACCGCATCGACAAGACGCTCTCGCAGCTCGGCGAAGCGGTCGGCAGCCGCGCGCTCGTCGTCTGCCGCGAGCTGACCAAGCTGCACGAGACGATCTACCGCGGCACGGCGGCCGAGATCGTCGCCGCCGTCAAGGCGACGAGCGACAAAGGCGAGTTCGTCATCGTACTGAGTCCCGCTGTCCCGCGTTCGCGCGCTTGACGGGAGAAAGAATCGCCGTTATGATGCGCCGTCGCATCCGAACGGAGTGCGCGTCCGGCCGTGGCGGCCGGAAAAGGAGGATTCGATGTTCGCCCTGATGGCGTTCGTCTGGCACGTCGCTTGGGGATTTTTCACGGCCTACGTCTTCGACGTGATCATTCCGCTCGGCGTGTCCGAGAAGGATCGCGCGGAGCGCAAGCGATATGCGCCGCTGCGCTGGGCGCTGGAGAAAGGGCACGCGAACCGCCTGGCCGTTTTCGTCCTCGGGATGGCGGCGATGGTCCCCGTCCTCATCTTCGTCGGGTTCGCCCATCCGTTCCCGTCGCTCATCGGGGCGGCGGCATACGCGGCAAGCGTCGGCAAGTCCCGCTTCGCTTCGATCTAAGGTCTGCCGCGACGGGCGCAGGACCACCTTCTCGGTGGTCTTTTTCTGTCGAAACCGGTAGGATTCAGCAAAGCCACCGGCTGTCAGCCTTCAGCCCTCAGCTCGCGTTCCCTCCTGACGGCTGACAGCTGATGGCTGAAGGCTGATGGCTGATGGCTGTTCCTATGTCCAAATACTACCTCACCACGACGCTGCCGTACGTCAACGCCGATCCGCATGTCGGTTTCGCGCTTGAAATCGTCCAAGCGGACGCGCTCGCGCGCTATCACCGCCTGCTTGGCGACGACGTCGCGTTCAACACGGGCACGGACGAGCACGGGCAGAAGATTTATCAGAAATCCGTCGAGGCCGGCGAGGAGCCGCAGGCGTACTGCGACCGGTACGCGGCGAAGTTCGACGGGCTCAAGGCGGCGCTGAACCTGACGTACACGCGCTTCATCCGCACGACGGACGCCCACCACGTCGCGGCGGCGCAGGAATTCTGGCGCCGCTGCAAGGCCGCGGGCGACATCTACAAAAAGCAATACCGCACGAAGTACTGCGTCGGCTGCGAGCTGGAGAAGACGGATTCGGAGCTTGAAGACGGCCGCTGTCCCATCCACCCGAAACTCCCGATCGAATTGCGCGACGAAGAAAATTATTTCTTCCGCTGGTCGCGCTCCCAGCAGGCGCTGCTGAACCATTACGCCGCGCATCCCGACTTCGTCCTGCCGGATTTCCGGTTGAAGGAGATCCGCAACTTCGTCGCCGCGGGCCTGCAGGATTTCAGCATTTCGCGGCTCAAGGCCAAGATGCCGTGGGGCATCGACGTGCCGGACGATCCCGCGCACGTGATGTACGTGTGGTTCGACGCGCTCGTCAACTACGTGTCGACGCTCGGCTGGCCCGAGGACGCGGCGAACTTCGCGGCGTTCTGGGGAACGGACGGCGCGCCGAACGCCGTGCAAGTCGCCGGCAAGGACAATCTGCGCCAGCAGTCGGCGATGTGGCAGGGCATGCTGCTCTCCGCCGGCTTGCCGCTTTCCAAGCAGGTGTTCATCCACGGCTTCATCACGGCGGACGGGCAGAAGATGAGCAAGTCGCTCGGCAACGTCGTGAACCCGTACGACCTGGTCGCGACCTACGGCACGGATGCCACGCGGTACTTTTTGCTCGGCGCCATCCCGTCGTACAACGACGGCGACTACACGAAGGCGCTGTTCGAGGAGACGTATGCGGCGCGGCTCGCGAACGGCATCGGCAATTTGGCGGCGCGCGTGACGACGATGGCGGGGAAGTTCTCCGGCGGCGCGTCGCCGGCAAAGGCCGAGGATCGCTTCGCGACGCAGGCGCTGTGGACGCGCTATCGCGACGCGCTGGACGCGTTCCGTTTCGACGACGCGGTGCACGCGGTCGAGGAGCTCGTCGCGCTGTGCAACCAGGCGATCGACGTCGAGGCACCGTGGAAAAAGGCGAAGGCGGGCGAGGACGTCGGACCGTTCCTGTATCAGCTGCTGGAGGCGCTGCGCCACGCGGGGCTCATGCTGCTGCCGGTGATTCCGCAGGCGGCGGAGAAATTGCTGGCCGCGCTTGGCGTCGACGCGTCATCGGTGCGGCTTCCGCGCGATGCGGCGTGGGGCTTGCTCGCGCCGGGAACGAAGATCGAGAGCGGGGTGATCCTGTTCCCGCGGCTCGATGCTAATTCCTAATCCCGTCATTGCGAGCGCAGCGAAGCAATCCTGCCGCCCGTGGTGAAAGATTGCTTCGTCGTTCGCGGACTTGCTCCTCGCAATGACGAGGAAAAAGTATGTCCCTGCCTTGGATAGACATTGGCCTTCTCATCCTCGTCGGCGGCTTCACCATCACCGGGTTTGCCGTCGGCTTCGTGCAGACGGCCGCCAATCTCGCCGGCACCATCCTTGGCATCGCGCTGGCGGGCCGTTTCGTCGATCCCGTGATGGCCTTCCTGCACAGCGCGAGCGGCATCACGCGCGTGATCGTCTACCTCGTCTTGTACGCCCTCCTGTCGCGCCTCGTCGGTTTCGCGTTCTGGCTGGTGCGCAAGACGTTCGGCTTCCTGCGCCATATCCCGCTCGTCCCGACGGTCAACCGCCTGCTCGGCGCCGCGCTCGGCTTGCTCGAAGGGCTGATCGCCGTGGGCGCCGCGATCTTCATCGCGCTGCAGTTCATCCCCGAGACGACCGTCACGTCCGCGCTGCAGCAATCAACGGTCGCCGCGTGGCTCTTGGTGCTGATGCAGGCGTTCAAGTATTTGCTGCCGCAGGCGATGCGCCTCTTGAATCAATAATCCTCGTCATCCCGAACGCAGCGAAGCAAACGGCCGCTCGTGTCATTCCGAGCCTGCCTGCCGGCAGGCAGGCGCCGTGAGGAATCTCGAGATCCTTCCCCCCGCCTGCATGCAGGCGGGGTCAGGATGACACCGTGGTGGAAGCGATGACGAAATTGAGAACTATGCTCATCGACACCCACTGCCACGTGAGCTTTCCCGCGTACGCCGGCGACGCCGACGGCGTGCTTGCGCGTGCGCGCGAGGCGGGCGTTGAAAAGATGATCACGGTCGGCACGCGCCTGGAGACGAGCCGCGGGGCCGTTGCGTCCGCCGAGGCGCACGAAGGCGTGTGGGCCGTCGTCGGATTGTATCCGGGCCATATCCACGCCCAGGAATTCGCCGATCCGTACGAGACGGAAACGGTCCATCCGGCGGAAACGCTCGATGTGGACGCGTACCGCGCGCTGTTGGCGCATCCGAAAACCGTCGGTCTCGGCGAGAGCGGATTGGATTACAGCCGCGTGCCGGACGGCCTGCCGTTCGAACGGATGCGGGCGGACCAGCAAGACGTCCTGCGCGCTCTGCTGGCGCTCGCGTCGGAGACGAACAAGCCGATGGTGATTCATTGCCGCGGCGGGGAAGGCCGCGCTTCAGCCCATGACGATCTGATCGCGCTGCTGCGCGAGGAGATCGGTCGCGGCGGGCTGGCGAAGCGAGGCGTGATCCATTGCTTCACGGGCAGCGCGGAGGAAGCGGCGGCGTACCGCGCGCTGGGCTTCTTCGTCGGCATCGGCGGCATCGTGACGTTCGGCAAGAGCGTGATGGAAGCCGTCAAAGACATTCCGCTCGAGCAAATCGTTTTGGAAACCGACGCGCCGTATCTCACGCCCGCGCCGCATCGCGGGAAACGCAACGAGCCCGCGTTCGTGGGCCTTGTCGCCGAGGCGGTCGCCCGTATCAAGCGCGTGCCGCTCGAGGAGGTCGAGCGCGTGACGACGGCGAACGCGCAGCGGCTGTTCGGTCTGTAGCTTCGAAACATTATGCCAATGACGAATGTCCGCGTGTCCGTGAACGTGCCGGCGGAAAAGCCGGAGGAGATCGAGCTCGTCGATCGGATCATCGACGCGATGGCGGAAGCGGGAGCCGGGACGGTCGGCCGGTACGAACGCGTCGCCCTGGTGATCGACGGCCGCGAGACGTGGCGGACGGGGGAAGGCGCCCATCCGTACAACGGAAGGCCGGGGGAAATCACGTCCGCCAGGACGAAGCGGATCGAGATGCGCTGCCCGTCCGAAAATCTGGCGACCGTCGTCCGCGCCATCCGCAGGCTCCATCCGTACGAAGAGCCGGTGATCGAAATCGCGCGGCTGGAGGATCCTTCTTTTTGAGGACGCCTCGCTTCGGCATTCCAGGACGTTTTTTCCAGGACGTTTTTGTTGATTCGTCCCGGCGGTCCGCGTACAATACCTTGGCGCCGTTCGCGCAAAAAAGGAGATTGCCATGACCGATCGTGCCATCCGCGTCGTCGTTCAGCAAGCCGCCCCCGTTCTTTTCCAGGCGGAAGCGACCGTGAAAAAAGTCGAGAGCCTGTTCGAAACCGACATTGGCCCGCGGCGTCCGGACCTGGTTCTTTTCCCGGAAGCGTTCGTGCCGGCGTACCCGCGCGGATTGAGCTTCGGCGCCGTCGTCGGCAGCCGCAGCCGGGCAGGCCGCGAGCTGTGGCTTCGATATTGGAACAATGCCGTCGATGTTCCCGGACCGTCGACGGAACGCTTCGGCGCGCTTGCGCGGACGTTCCGCACGCATCTCGCCATCGGCGTCATCGAGCGCCAAGGACACGTGAGAGGCGGGACGCTGTACTGCACCGTTCTCCTGTTCAACCAGGATGGGACGCTGGTCGGCCGGCACCGAAAGATCAAGCCGACAGGAACCGAACGCATCATTTGGGGCGAGGGCGATGCGTCGACCCTTGATGTCGTCGAGACGAGGATCGGCAAGATCGGCACGTTGATCTGTTGGGAGAACTACATGCCGGAGGCGCGTCTTCATCTCTACCGGCAGGGCGTGGAACTGTATCTCGCGCCGACCGCCGATTCCCGGGACGCGTGGCAGGCGACCATGCGGCACATTGCGTGCGAAGGCCGTTGTTTCGTCCTCGGCTGCAACCAGTACGTCACGAAGACGATGTACCCGGACGACCTGCCCTGTCGTGACGAACTCTCCCTGCAGCCCGACGTCCTGTGCCGCGGAGGGAGCGTCATTGTCTCGCCCATGGGGGAGATTCTTGCCGGGCCTATTTATGATGCGGAAGGATGCTTGTTCGCGGAGTTGGATCCGGACGATCTGATTCGCAGCCGTTTGGATTTCGACGTGGTCGGTCACTACGCGCGGCCGGACCTGTTCGGAAACTAAGAGCCTGTTCAGCATCTTTCTTCCAGGGACATGCGGATGACGTTTTAGGCGAAAAAGGCGAAGGCCGACGAAGCGTAGCCGAAGCTACGGTGAGGAGGCCTGAGACGTTTGCAGCCAAAACGGGGCCGAATGGAGCCGGAAGAAAAGATTTTGAACAGGCTCTAAGCGGATGTCCGTGCGCCTCGGCGATCCCGAGGCGTTTTTTCTTCCTGCTTCGCGAGATAGAACAGGCTGGGATTGCGGCTCAGCGTGTGCACGCCCGCAGGGAAGGCGAGCAGGCCGTCGTCCGGCGCGCGGACGATCTCGCCATCTTCATAGCGGCCGATGGCGTCGCCTTTCTTGACGGGCGTCCAGCTTTTCGTAAAACGCTCCTCTGCGAACTGGAATCCTTTGAAACGATTGCGCTCGCAGTGCGTCAGTCGATAGTTCGCGGGAGCGTCCGCGGTCGGCAGGGAAAGATCCGGCACGCCGATGCGCTCCGAGAACGCATGATCGACGGATCCGCACGCTTCCAAGAGACGGAGAAGATCGCGCGTGGCGCGCGGAACCGAATCAAGGTCGTCCTGGCTGCCCATCTCATAGCACAGGCCGACGCCGCCGTGGCGGTTCACCCAGGAGCAAGTCGTGGGCGTTTGATCGATCGCTGGATCGTCGATGCCGACGTCGCGGCCAAGAACGCGATTTACATCCAGTACGATCGAGACGGGAAGGGAGGCACAGATGGCGTCGTGCCGAGATGTGCGCGTCGTGATGCCGACGAACGGACGAGCGTTCGGCGCGCTCACCGAATGCAAGTCGAAAAAGTAATCCGCCGAGGCGAGAAGGTCGGCCAGTTCGGCTGCGCGCCGCTCGTCGGGCGACGCCATCGCCTGCGGATCTGAGAAAAACGATTCGTGGAAGCAGCGGTTCAGATCGCGCGGGCCGCCGGCGCCGCGGGTTCCTCGGGCAACGGCGGACGGATTGCCGATGCCGAAATACAAGGCGCCGCGAACGCCGTCGACGACGTGTGTGCCCGCGGGCGGATTTGACGGCAATCCAAGCGCTTCAAGAACGTTTTTCACGACCGAAACCCCCGTCGTTTCATTGCCGTGCGTACCGCCGAACACAACCGTCCGAGGACCGGGGACGGATCCTTGGAGGCGGCAGACGGCGAAGGGAAGCGCGGAGGACATATCTGACAGAACGATACGCCGCGCGGACGGAACGCGTCAAAAAAATCGGACGTCCGAAGACGTCCGAAAGAATCGGGGCGGCGGAAGGCTACCCTCTCGCCTGCTCCCAGGGAAACTGCGGCCGGCCGAAGTGGCCGAACGCCGCCGCGTCCTCGTAGCTCCAGCCTTGGGGATGCGTCAGCCCCAAGAACTCGATCATGCCCGCCGGCGACAGCGGGAACGTCTTGCGCACCCACGCCTCCAGCGCCGCATCCAGCCGGCCGTCGGCGATCACGACCAGCGCGTCCGGCTCGACGCCGTTGATGGTGTAGGCCAGCTGGACGAACGCCTCGTTCGCGTCCTGCCGCCGCACGATCTCCTTCGCGATGAAGCGCGCCATGTAGGCGGCCGTGCGGTCGACCTTGGTGGGATCCTTGCCGCTGAAGGCGCCGCCGCCGACCGGGATGCCGGGGCCGTACTGGTCCACGACGATCTTGCGGCCGGTGAGGCCCGCGTCCGCGGCGGGACCGCCGAGGATGAAGGCGCCCGTGCCGTTGATCGTGCACGCCTTGGGGTCGATGTCACCGACCACCGGCACGATCACCTGCGCGAACACCTCGCGGCGGATGTCCTCGAGCGGCGCCTCGCGGTCGTGCTGGATGGCGATGGTGACGTGGGTCACCGCGCCGCCGCGCATGACGACCTGGCTCTTGCCGTCGGGGCCCATCCACGGCAGCGCGCCGGACGCGCGCACCTCGTGCAGGCGGTTCGTCAGCTTGCGGGCGAACGCCGTGCACGTGGGCATGTGCTCGTGCGCGGGGTTCCACACGGCGAAGCCGTTCATGATGCCCTGGTCGCCCGCGCCTTGCGCGCCCGCGCCCTTGTTGATGAGGGCGATGTCCGGCGACTGACGCACCACGTCCACGTCGACGCCCCGCAAGTCTTCCGGGCGATAGCCCGTTTCGTTCCACACGCGGCGTACGATCGCCTTGATGTCGATCGGCGTCGATGTGGTCATCTCTCCGAGCACCCGCACGCCGCTTTTTGCCGCCGTCTCGATGGCCACGCGGCTGTTCGGATCGCCGGCGAGCGCCGCGTCCAGGATCGCGTCGGACACGCGGTCGCAGAATTTGTCGGGATGTCCGTTGGTGACGGACTCGACGACCTGAATGCCTCCATGCTCGTACATAGCGTCTCCTTGCGGAAAGCCTCCAGGCTGGATGCCAGGTCAGGCGCAGGTACTGTAAAAACCAGCGGCGCCATTGTCAACAACGCGTGGCTTGACGACTTCCGATTCCGCTCCTAGGCTTGGGCAGCGACGCATCCCGCGCCGCCGGAGGTACGTACCATGGCAAGCGAAAAAAGCGGGAAGAGCGACGACATGAACATGCGCATGCGGGCCGGCCAGGTGGTCTCGCCCACGGCGGCCCTGACGGTCTACCGGCCGGGCGACTGGGGGGGAGCCGTGGTCATGCCGGTCTTCGGCGCCGCGACCTACGCCTTCGAGAAGGCCGTCGACGGGCGCCACGCCTTCGGTTGCGCCTACGGCCTGGCGGCCGTCATCGCCGCGACGGAGGACGCCGCGCACGGCGGTCCGCACGCGATGGAAGACATCTACGCCCGCCTCACGACGCCGAACCTGCGCGAGACGGAGAAGATGCTGCAGCGGCTCGAGCGGACCGGACCGGGGAAAGACGACGAGGCCGATTGGGCCCTGCTGTTCCCGTCGGGCATGTCCGCCGTGACCACGCTCACGCAGGCCGCCTGCCACCTGCCGCTCGCCCCGGGCAGGCCGAACGGCGACATGCGGCGCGACGTCGTCATCCACGACACGCCGCTGTACGGCGGAACCCACGCGTACTTCTACGTCCTGTCGCGGCGCGCGGGGCTCACGCACGTGCCCGTGAACTGCCGCGATCCGGAAGCCCTGCGCCGCGCGTTCGAGGCGTACGGCGACCGCGTCGGCCTCGTGTTCTTCGAGACGCCCGCCAATCCCACGCTGACGATGGCGGACATCGCGGCCGTGCGCGCCGCCGTCAACAAGGCCTACGCGGGCAAGCGCCGCCCGCCGATCGCGGTGGACAACACCTTCATGGGCGTGTTCCAGCATCCGCTGGAGCTCGGCGCCGACGTTGCGCTCTACAGCGCGACGAAGTTCATGGGCGGCCATTCCGACCTGATCGCGGGCGCGCTCGTCGGCCGCAACGGCGCGACGACGCTCGCCGGCGATTTCGACGGCGACGTCAAGGAGGTGCCGCTGTTCGGCGCGCTCATGACCCTGCGCACCGTGCTCGGCTGCACGCCTGCGAGCGGCATGGCGCAGCAGCTCTGGACGCACCTCAAGACGTACGTTCCGCGCATGCGCAACCAATCGCGCAACGCGCAGACGGTGGCCGAGTGGCTCCTCCACGACGCGCCGAACGTGCGCAACGTCCGCTTCCCGTCGCTGTTCGCCGGCGCGGAGAAGGAACTCTACGAGCGGCAGTGCCTCGGCCCCTCGAGCATCATCGCGTTCGAGATCGTCCCGGGCACGCCGGAGGCGGCGGAGCGCTTCCTGAACGCGCTTGAGATCGTCGAGCGCGCCGTGTCGCTCGGCAGCGCGAACTCGCTCGTGGACTGGCCGCGGCACTGGACGCACAGCGACGTGCCGGTGCCGGAGCAGGAAGCGCTGGGCATCGGCGAGGGCCTGATCCGCCTCTCCGTCGGCCACGAGGATCCCGCGGACATCATCGCGGACCTCGAGCAGGCGCTCAACCAGGTCATCTGACCGAAGCATGTTCTTCCCGGACGCCGTTCTCGGCGCCCGGGGTTTTCTTCGAGACTGACCCTTGACGCTCCGCGCCGGCGATGGTTAGCTTCCGTTGAATGGTCCTTCCGAACCGTTCAACGGCGCGTTAGCTCAGCGGCAGAGCGAGGGTCTCATAATCCCTTGGTCGTCGGTTCGATTCCGTCACGCGCCACTTTCTCTCGGGACGTCCCGCCGCGAGCGGGGCGTCCCTTTTCCGAAAGGTCGTCCTTTCACAAGGAGAACGCCATGAGACGAAACGTGTACGTCGGGTCGGCCTGGCCGTATCCGAACGGCAAGCTGCACCTCGGGCACATCGCCGGTCTTGTGCCGGCGGATGTCATCGCCCGCTATCATCGCCTTCGCGGTGATCGCGTGCTGTGGACGTCCGGGTCGGATTGTCACGGGACGCCCATCACGGAGCGCGCGCGCAAGGAAGGCGTTGCTCCCCGGGACGTCGCCGGACGCTTTCACGCCGGATTCATCAGGACCTTCGACCGCCTAGGGTTTTCCTACGACCTGTACGGCGCGACGATGGAGCCCTGGCATGTGCAGGCCGTGCAGGAAAGCTTCCTCGAACTGCATCGCAAGCGGCTGATCGTCGAAGGCGAAGAGCTGGCGGCGCACTGCGACGCCTGCCGTGACCGCCGGGCGGATCGCGAGATCGGCGGAACGTGTCCGGCCTGCCACTCCGCGGGCGCGCGCGGGGATCAGTGCGACGCTTGCGGCCGCGTGCTTGCGCCAAACGAGCTCCTGAGCCCCGTGTGCCGCGCCTGCGGCGGGGCGATCCGGTTCGAACGCTCGCGCGAGCTGTTCTTCGACCTGCCGGCCTTCGAACCGCTCCTGCGTGACTGGGTTGGGCGCCAAAGCCATTGGCGCGTCAACGCGAAGGGGTGGACGGACGGCTGGTTGAAGGAAGGCCTGAAGCGACGGACGGTCACGCGTGCCATCGACTGGGGCATTCCGGTGCCGCTGCCCGGCTGGGAAGACCGCCGGATCTACGTGTGGTTCGAGGCCGTGCACGGGTATCTCACGGCGAGCCGCGAGTGGGCGCGCCGCCAGGGCGACCCCGACGCCTGGAAGCCGTTCTGGACGATGACGGATCCGCGCGCGCTGGCGTACTACGTGGTCGGGAAGGACAATATCCCGTTCCACACGCTGCTGTGGCCGGCCGTCCTGATGGGCCTGGGACTCGCGCTGCCGTGGCAGATCGTGTCCAGCGAATACCTCACGTTCGGCGACGCGAAACTCTCCAAGAGCACGGGGACGGCCATCACGGCCGACAAGGCCCTGGACGCGTACGATCCGGACGCGCTGCGATGGTTCCTCGTCGCGCACGGCCCGGAACGCCAGGACACGCCGTTCACCTGGGAACGGTTCGTCTCGGTTGCGAACGCGGATCTGGCGAATACGTACAGCAACCTCGTCCATCGCCTTCTGTCGTTCGTCGCCCGTACGTACGGCGGTTGCCTGCCGGACGCGAAGCCGTTCGGCGAACGCGCCGACGCGCTCCTCGAGATGGTTGACCGTTCATTCGACGAGATCGGAACGCTCATCGAGCGGACGGAACTGCGCGAGGCCGCCGCCCGCGTTCTCGCCTTGGCGCAGGTAACGAATGAATTCGTCAGCCATGAGGCGCCCTGGGTTCAGATCAGGACGAATGCAAGCCGCGCGGCAAGCGCCGTGAGCGTTGCGCTGCGCGTCATCGCCGCGCTGGCCGTCCTGACGCAGCCGTTCATGCCGTTCCAGGCGCAGCGGTTGGCGCGCCTGCTCGCGCCCGCCGCCGCGGACGGCGAGGCCGCGTTCTCCCGCTGGGAGGCGCCCACGCTGAAGCCGGGCGTCCGTCTCGCCCCTCCGGAGCCGCTGTTTCTGCGGATCTCCGCCCCGAGCGCCTAGTGCGCCATGAACGCCGTCTTTTCCCCGTCGCATCGCGGCGGGGATTTTTTGCAGAGGTCTCTGTACAAAAAATCCGGATGCGCGCGGCATCCGGAAGGCCGGCGCCCGTTACGGCGCCATCAGATGGCGGAGGAAGCCGCCGAGTCCATATTGCAGGAAGAGATCTTTTTTCGCGTGCGCGGGCGATCGGCCGGTCTCCAGCGGGCCGCGCAGCGGC
The DNA here is from genome assembly GCA_021789915.1 of bacterium. Classification (GTDB taxonomy): domain Bacteria; phylum Patescibacteriota; class Patescibacteriia; order UBA9934; family GWF2-40-263; genus JAJYIV01. The sequence goes on from JAJYIV010000011.1 coordinate 24,321, forward strand.
GCGAGGAATTCCTCTTCGCCAAGGCCGCGCCGCGCGAGCCCGTCCTTCGCGATCTGCACGAGCCGTCGCGCGCGGGAGCGCAGGCCTTCGTCGCTCAAGCCGGCGCGCTGCGCATCGTCCTGCCGGTCGCGCCACCAGGCGAAGCTGCCGGCGCCGCGCACGTGTGCGAGCGCCGCGTCCAGGTTCTCCGCGAGGCCGAGCACGAGCGCCCGCGATGCGAGCGCGTCGCGCGTCTGGCACATGGGTCGGACTTCGACCGTGCCGTAGGCCGCGCGCGGCCGCGCATCCCACCACAGCGTTCCTTCGTGGTCCAGGAACGCCGCGCGGAAGGCGTCGTCCGTCCATTCCCGCCCGTCCCGCGCGGCCCAAGCGCCGAACGGCGCCTGCGGGCATTCGGCCCTGCCGCCGTCGATGCGCACCAGGAACTTCGCGCGGCACGCGATGGCGGCGAGCGCCGCGAACGTACGCGGCGGATGCTGCGCCGGTTCGGTCCCGCACAGGACGTTTCCCCAGAACCCGTGGTTCGTCGTGAACCGGTTCCAGAAATCCTGCCGCGCCGCCAGCATCCCTTCCGGATCCAGGGCGCCGCCCCACACGGGCGAGTTGGCGTTCAGCGCGATCAGCACCGGGCTGACCGCCAGGAAGAGCTCGAGCGCAGGCAGTACTTCGCCGCGCGCCAGCTCGACGTGGATTTGGGCCGAGGCGGACAGCGTCTGCAGGTGCACGTCGGGAACGAACAGCGTGCGGAAAATGTCCGCGCGCGCCTTGCGGGCCCATCCTTCGGGCGCCGGCAGCGTACGCGGCTGGCAGGCGTAATCCTCCAGCCGGACGAAGCCATGGCTCGCCAATCGCGCGTCGACGCCGGCGAGGATGTCCGCACGCAGGCGGACGTGGTCGTGCAAGTCAGCCACCGGCGGCCAGCCGATTTCAAGCGTGCCCCGTCCGACGTCCAGGCCGATCTCGAGGCCGTCGGGGCGCCGGACGCCGATCAGCGTTCCGAGGACGGCGTCGCGCTTCGGCTTCCAAACATCGCGGGGGAAATCCTCGAAGATGACCGCGACGTCCGCCATGCCGCCTTCCGCGTCGACGACGGCGAACTCGTCTTCGAACCCGACGCGCCGCGGTCCGTCGAGGCGCGTCGGAAAGGCGTCTTCGTAGAGGCGGCGAACGCGATCGACGATCGTTTCGTTTTCCAAAGGCAGCTCCTGCTTCCCGTCAGGACCGAATGTCCATGACGTGCGAACCATGCTAGGAGAGCGGCGCCCGCGCGTCAAGCGCGCGCGGCCTTTTGCTTTTCGCCCCATGCGGTATCCTGTTCGCGCTAGGGGTCTATTCCCGAATGCCGCATTCGGGAGATCGCAAGCACGGGCGAGCGAGCCGTCGTCGAAAAAACGCAGGTGTGGCAGAGCCACATCGAGGTTTTTCCGACAAGGCGCAGCCGCCTGTGCGTGGCAAGATCCCAATGTCGGTATTCGGGAATAGACTCCTATGGCCAACCTGCTTGAGCATGCCAATCCGGAGCAGCTTGCGGCCATCACGCACCGCGAGGGGCCGCTCATGATCGTCGCCGGCGCCGGCACCGGCAAGACCAGCGTCATCACGCAGCGCATCGCGTGGCTTATCGAACAAGGGCTCGCGAAGCCCGAGCAGATTCTCGCGCTCACGTTCACCGACAAGGCGGCGGGCGAGATGGAGGAGCGCGTGGACCTGCTGCTGCCGTTCGGCTACGTCGACCTGCAGATCTCCACCTTCCACGCCTTCTGCGAGAAGCTGCTGCGCGCGTACGGCGCGGAGATCGGCCTGTCGCGCGACTTCACGCTGATGCCGGAGCTCGACGCGTGGCTGCTCGCGCGCCAGCAGGTCGGCCGCTTTGCGCTGGACCATTATCGGCCGCTCGGCAACCCGACCAAGTTCCTGCGCGCGCTGCTCGCGCATTTTTCGCGCTGCAAGGATCTTGGCGTGACGCCGGAAGCGTATCGGGCGTTCGTCGAGCGCCGCTTCCCGTCATCGAGAGGGTCCGCCGGCGGCGACGCGATCCCGTCTCCGCCGGATGGGAGCAGGACGGCGCCGTCCTCGGCTCGCCGTGACGAGGAAGAAAGCGAACGCAAGCGCCTGTCCGAGCTCGCGAACGCCTACGCGGCCTATCAATCCGTCCTGCAGGAGCACGACGCCGTCGATTTCGGCGACGTGATGATGTACGCGCTGGACCTGCTGCGCCGGCGCCCGCGCGTGCTCGCCGACGTGCGCGAGCGCTACCGCTTCGTGCTCGTCGACGAATTCCAGGATACGAATGCCGTCCAGTACGAGCTGGTGAAGCTGATCGCCGCGCCGCGCGACAACCTGACCGTCGTCGGCGACGACGACCAGGCCATCTACGCCTTCCGCGGGGCGTCGCTCGCGAACATCCTTCGGTTCCAAACGGATTTTCCGACGGCGGAAAAAATCGTCCTCACGCGCAATTACCGATCCGGCCAAGCGATCCTGGACACGGCGCATCGCCTCATCCAGGCGAACAATCCGCATCGCCTGGAAGCGCAGGACGAGCGCCTGTCGAAACGGCTCGTGTCGCAGCGCGAAGGGCGGGGGAGCGTGGAGCATCTGCCGTTCGCGTCGCTGGAAGACGAAGCGGTCGGCGTCGCGAACAGGATCCTGGCCCTGAAGGAAGCGCATCCGGACGCGGCCTGGAGCGATTTTTGCATCCTCGTGCGCGCCAACGACGCGGCCGACGCCTTTCTCGGCCCGCTCGAGCGCGCGGGCATCCCGTTCCGCTTCCTCGCGCTGTCGGGCCTGTACGCCAAGCGCGCGCTGCTGGATGTGCTGGCCTTCCTGCGCGTGATCGACAACCCGTTCGACGGCCCGAGCTTCTACCGCCTGCTGGCGATGCCGCTGCACGGCGTGCCGGCGGACGCGGTGGCGCGGCTGTCGCACGTGGCGAACCGGAAGGGGAAGTCGCTGGGCGAGGCCGCCGCGATGGGACGCGCCGCGGGCGCGGTGCAGGGCGAGGCGGCGGACCGCGTGGAAGGGCTGCTGGCGTTCCTCGCGCGCATGCGCGCGGAAGCGACGCGGCGCCCGATCGGCGAGCTGTACGTCCTCGTCGCCAAGGAAAGCGGTTATCTCGCCTGGCTGAACGGGCGCGGCGAGCGGGAAAAGCGCGACGAGTTCAATTATCTGCAGCAGTTCTATCAGCGCGTGAAGCGCTTCGAAGAGCGGCACGACCATCCCGTCCTTCGGCACTTCCTGGAGGAGTTCGCCTTCGAGCGCGACGCCGGCGAGGACGGTGCGCTCGTGCACGACGTCGAAGCCGGGCCGGACGTCGTCCACGTGATGACGGTGCACGCGTCCAAGGGCCTGGAGTTCCGCTTCGTGTTCGTCGTATCGATGGTGGACCGGCGTTTTCCGTCGCAGGCGCGGGCGGAAGCGATCCCGCTGCCGGAAGGGTTGGAAGGGGATGAAGGGTCGGAAGGGGTTCAATCGAGCGCCGAGCGCCGAGCGCCGAGCGCCGCCGACCCCGCCACGGCCCACCTCGAAGAAGAACGCCGGCTGTTTTACGTGGCCGCGACGCGCGCCAAGGAGGCGCTGTTCCTGACGTGGGCGGAGGATTACCGCGGAACGCGCAAACGCAAGCCGTCGCGCTTCCTGACGGAGCTCGGATATCAGATCTCGCCCTCGTCATCGCGAGAAGCCGCAGGCGACGACGCGATCCTGCAGCCGGACGGGAGCGGGACTGCTTCGTCCCGCCCGCCTGGAGGCGGGACTCGCGATGACGAGCAGGAAGACCACCTCGTCATCCAAATCCCGAAGCAGTTCTCCTTCACGCAGCTCGTCGCCTTCGCGAGCTGTCCGCTCCAGTACGAATTCGCGCACGTGCTGAAGATCCCCGTCTTCGGCAAGCGGCAGATGTCCTTCGGCAAGACGATGCACAACACGCTGCAGCATTTCTTCGAGCGCTGGTTGGAACGGACGGGCGCGCGGCAAGCGAACCTGTTCGACGCCGCGGCCGCCGTCTTCCCCCCGGCCCCATCCGCTGACGCGGACGGGGAGGCCGCGGGACGCGCGGCGCCGGTGTCGCTCGAGGAATTGGAAGCGCTGTACGCCGAGCATTGGATCGACGACTGGTATCCCGACGACGCGGCGCGCGAAGAGTACCGCGCGCAGGGGCTCGCGAGCCTGCGCGCCTATTACGCGCGGGTGAAGAAGGCGCCGCCCGACGTGCTGGCGCTGGAACAATCGTTTACGTTGAAGATCGGAGACGTCGCCTTGAAGGGCCGCATCGACCGCATCGACCGGTGCGGGGACGGCGTAGAGATCATCGACTACAAGACGGGAACGCCCAAGACGGAAGCCGACCTCAAGAAAGACCGGGGCAAGCGCGAACAGCTGTACCTGTACCAGCTGGCGGCCGGACGCGTCCTCGGCATGAAGGTTGAAAAGCTGACTTTCCATTATCTCGAGGACGACTCCACGGTGTCGTTCCTGGGGACGCCCGACGATCTGCTGACGCTCGAGGAAGACATCGCCGAACGCGTCGGCCGCATCAAGCGCGGCGTCTTTGATCCGACGCCGGGCTATCACTGCCGCCATTGCGACTTCAAGGACGTGTGCGAGTTTAGAGCGAAAGAGTGATAAAGTGATGGAGTGATGGAGTGTCCCGCTCTGACTCCCGGCATCCGGGAACGTCCGTTGGAAAGACGGTGAGAGAATTAGACGATTAGACGGTTAGACGCGGTGAGCGATCTAACGGCTAATAGCTAAAAGCTAACGGCCAACGGCTTTCTTATGCGCCATCCCGTTTCCATCAAGGATCTGCTCGGCAAGGCCGTCCAGCGCGCCGGCATCGACCGCCAGGTCGCCGTCGCCCAGGTTCTCGAAGCCGCCGACGAGGCCGTGCGGCGGCTGCTTCCGCGCGGACGCGCCGCGGACGCGCGCGCCGCGGCCCTGCGCGACGGCGCGCTCATCGTCGCGTGCCGCCATGCCTCGGCCGCGCAGGCCGTGGCGCGCGGGGCGCCGTCCCTGCTTGACGCCGTGAAGCGCGCCTCGCCCAAGGCGGACGTCCGCCGCGTCGTGACGCGTTTGGAATCGGACGAGGAAACGAGGTAGAATCCAGTTGTGAGCCGTTGACTTGGCCACTCGTCTTCAGAGCTAACGGCTAAAGGTTAAAGGCTAAAGGCTATCGGCTAACGGCTTCCCCATGACCTTCCGCGATTACGTCGTCGTCATGTCCCTGGCCACGGCAGCCGCCTGGGTCGCGTTTCTCATCGTGTTGGTCTCCACGGATCCGGCGCACGCCGGATGGCTCGGATTGGCGCTGTTCTACCTCACGTTCGGTTTGTCCGTCGTCGGGACGCTGTCCGTCGCCGGCACCGCCGTCCGCGCGTGGGCGCGTCCGCAGGAACTCGTCTCGCGGCATGCGTCGCGCGCGTTCCGCCAGGCCATCCTGGTCGCCGTCCTGGTCGTGGCCTGCCTGCTCCTGCTTGCGGCCGGATGGTTCCGCTCGTGGACGGGCATCCTCCTGGTGGTGGCGGCCGCCCTGGTGGAACTGGCCTTTCTGGCCTCCCAATCCCGCGCCCGTCCCGCGCGATAGCATCCACAGGGGACCTCTGAAAAAATGATGGATTTTCGTTGTCAGCCAAAGGCTGATCAGCCTCTGGCTGAAATGGGCTGCCGAGCCCCGCGAACCCTACTAAACGTAGGGAGAGCGGGGTCGGCGGGCGCCCATGAGACGAAAAGACGCCGTTTTACAAAGGTCCCACAGGACAAAAAACCGACGAGGTGATAAGGTCGCGGCGACGCATTTTTTCCTGTGTTCAACCGCCTCTTCGGACGATTCTCGAAGGATCTCGGCATCGATCTCGGGACCTGCAATACCCGGGTTTTTTCGCGCGAGAAGGGCATCGTGATCCAGGAGCCGTCCATCGTGGCCGTCAACAGCCGGACGGAGCAGATCGTGTCCGTCGGCGCGGAAGCCAAGGACATGATCGGCAAGACGCCGCCGCACATCCGGGCGATCAAGCCGCTGGTCAAGGGCGTCATCTCGGATTTCGAGATCAGCGAAAAGATGATCAAGTACTTCATCGACCGGGTGCACGCGGAATCCTTCACCCTGGTTCCGCGCCCGCGCATCGTCATCGGCGTCCCCCTGGAGACGACGGAGGTGGAACGCAAGGCGATCGAGGACGTCGTCACGGCCGCCGGCGCGCGCGAAGTCGTGCTGGTCGAGAATCCCATGCTGTCCGCGATCGGCGCGCGCCTGCCGGTCACGGAATCGGTCGGCACCATGATCGTCGACCTGGGCGGCGGCAAGACGGAGATCGCCGTGCTGTCCCTGGGCGGCGTCGTGACGTGGAAATCGCTGCCGATCGCGGGCGACGAGCTGAACCGCAACATCATCCAGTACGCCCGCGACCTCTTCAACCTGCTGCTCGGCGAGAAGAACGCCGAGCAGGTGAAGATGCGCATCGGCACGGCCGTCCCCGGCGACGGGCCGATGCAGATCGAGATGCGCGGACGGGACCTCATCACCGGCCTGCCCAAGGAGATCCTCGTCAATGACGGGCAGATCCGCGAAGCCATGCAGCGGTCGATCGGCACCATCGTCGACAGCGTCCGCGCCGCGATCGAAAACACGCCGCCGGAGCTCGTCGCCGACATCTACGAGCGGGGCATCGTGCTTACGGGCGGCGGCTCGCTGCTCAAGGGGATGGACGCCCTCGTCTCGCGGCAGGCGCAGATCCCCGTGCGCGTGGCCGAGGACCCGACGGCCTGCGCCGTGCGCGGCGCCGGCGCGCTCCTGGAACAGGAGGACGTCCTGCGCGACGTCGCCCTGCCGTCGGCGACCAAGGGGGGGATCGTATGAAACGCGCGCCGGCCCGCTGGCTCCTGGCCGCGCTCGCCCTCGCGGCGGCGCTGCTCGTCCCCTGGCGCCGGCTGTTCGGCGCGCTGCAGCGTCCGTTCGCGGCGGCGGGGACGTGGGTCGATGCCCGCGCCTTCGGCCTCTTCGACCCCGCGACGGCGTCGCCCGCGCGCGTGGCGCAGCTTGAGGCCCAGCTGGCCGCGGCGGCCGTCGACCATGCGTCGGACCAGGCGCTGAAACAGGAGAACGACGATTTGCGTTCGCGCCTGAATTTCGTCGCGCGCGCCAAGGCCCGCATGGTCTCCGCCGACGTCGTCGCGCGCACGGTCGGCGCGGATGCGGACCGTTTCGAGATCGACCGCGGCAGCCGCGACGGCCTGGCCGTCGGCATGCCGGCCGTCGTGGAGGACGGCGTCCTCGCCGGCAAGGTGGTTTCGGTGTCGGACGCGGACGCCGTGGTCGCCGCGGTGACGGATCCCGGCGTCCGCACGGCCGTGTCCCTGTTGAACGGCGCGCGGACCATCGGCGTCGCCACGGGGCTGGACGGTACCATGATGGCGTTGACGTACATCCCCAAGGACGTCGACGTGGAAGCGAACGAGATCGTCGTGACGTCCGGCCTGGAAGACCGCGTGCCCAGCGGCCTCGTGATCGGCGTGGTGAACGCCGTGGAATCGGCGGGGACGGATCCGTTCAAGCAGGCCGTCATCCAGCCGCTGGCGGATCCGCGGCGCGTGAGCTCCGTCAGCATCATCGTCGGTTCCGCCCCATGACTTCTTCCGCGCGCCTCACGTCCATCGTCCTCGCCTGCGTCCTGCTGGCGGCGTTCGAGACCGGATTCATCGCCTCCCTGCCGGGCGCCTGGCGTTTCCTGCCCGTCGTCTTCGCGACGAGCGTGTACCTGGTCCAGCTGCGCGGCTGGCGCTTCGGCGGCTGGCTGCTCGCCGGGTTCGGCGTCCTGCTCGACCTTCTGGGCATCGGCGCGCTGCCCTGGCAGACGCTCGCGTACGGCGCCGCGGCGTTGGCGGTGTACGCGGTTTCCCTGCACGTCTTTTCCAACCGCTCGCTCTACGGGCTGCTCGGGGCAGGCCTCGCCGGATGGACGGCCTGGGCGGCGGGGCAGGCCGCCGTTTGGGGCGCGCTGGCGCTGACGCGCCAGGGAGCGCCGGACGGCCGCGCCTTCCTCGCGTATCTCGGCTGGCACTTGTTTTTCCTGATGCTCCTGCTCGCCATCCTGTTTTACGCCGTCCCTCGACGGACGCGCTTGCCGGTGCATCGTTAGAGCCTATGGATTCCCCGATTTTCGTCGTTCAGGACGACGGGCGCTTCGGATCCGCTCGCAGCGCCTCCGGGCTTCTGGACGAAATTCCGGATTTTTCGTCCGCCGACGCCGAACGGCGGCGGCCGGTCGTCGGGCGGGCGATTCCGCGCCGGCGGTTCACGGTCTGGGCGGTTCTTTTGGCGATCTCGTTCGCCGGGCTGACGGCCCGCGCCGCGCAGCTGCAGATCCTGCAGGGGGCGGCGTACCGCGCGCAGGCGGACCGCAACCGCATCGAAGAGAAGGTCGTGCCGGCGCCCCGCGGCGTCATCACGGACCGCAACGGGCTCGTGCTGGCCGGCAATGTGCCGACCTTCATCCTGACGGTGCGGGCGGCGGGCCTCCCGTCCGTTCCCGCCGGCGCGGATCCGTGGGACCTGTCGCGGGCGCAGCAGGCGCGCGACGCCGTCCTGGACAAGGCCGCGGCGCTGGCCGGATTGCAGCGGGCGGACATCGACGAAGTCCTGTCGTCGTTCGCCGACGCGGCGCAGGATCCCGTGGCCGTGAAGCGCGGATTGTCCTACGAGGCGGCCATGCGCATCGCGGTCGCCCTTCCGGAGCTGCCGGGATTCGGGCTGCAGACGTCCGCCATCCGCACGTACGACACGTCCGCCCTGTCGTTGGGCCACGTGATCGGCTACACCGGCGCCATCAGCGCGGACGAAGAGCGCGCGCGGAAGGACCAGGGCTACCGTCCGACGGACGACATCGGCAAGACGGGCCTGGAAGAGACGGAGGAATCGCGGCTGCGCGGAACGCCGGGGCTCACCACGTACGAAGTGGATGCCAAGGGCCGCCAGCTCAAGCTCGTGGACCAGCAGGCGCCGGTCCCCGGGGAAAATCTCACGCTGTCGCTCGACCTGCCGCTGCAGCGCTTCGTCGAACAGCGGTTGAACCAGGAGCTGCAGAAGGCGAAGGTGGCCAAGGGCGCGGTGGTGGCCATCGATCCGCGCGACGGGGCGATCCGCGCGCTGGTCAGCCTGCCGGCCTTCGACGCCAACCAGTTCGTCAACGGCATCGGCGCCGGCGCGTACAAGGCGTTGGCGGACGACCCGGCCCAGCCGCTGTTTTCGCGCGCCGTCTCCGGCACCTATCCGGCCGGATCCACGTTCAAGCCCTTCGTGGCGTACGCCGCCCTGAAGGAAGGCGTCGTGAACGAGCACACCAGCTTCCTCTCGACCGGCGGCATCCGCGTCGGGCCGTGGTTTTTCCCCGATTGGAAAGTCGGCGGACACGGCATCACGGACATCCGCAAGGCCCTCGCCTGGTCCATCAACACGTTCTTCTACATCGTCGGCGGCGGCTTTGAGAACACGACCGGGCTCGGCGTCGAACGGATCACGGCGTACGCGCGGACGTTCGGCTTCGGGTCGAAGACGGGCATCGAGCTGCCGGGAGAAGCGGCCGGATTCCTGCCGTCCAAGGAGTGGAAACTGGAAGCGAAGGGACAACCGTGGTTCGTCGGCGACACCTACCACCTGGCGATCGGCCAGGGGGATCTGCTCGTCACGCCCCTGCAGATCGCCGGCGGCCTTTCCGTCATCGCCAACGGCGGGAGGCGCGTGACGCCGCATCTCGTTTCGGACGTGGACGGCCGGCCGCTGCCGCCCGCGCCCGCGCCGGACGTGCCGTTCGACGCCGCCGACATCCAGATCGTCCGCGAGGGGATGCGGCAGGCCGTGACGGACGGAAGCTGCCATTTTCTGCACGACCTTCCCGTGCCGGTGGCGGGCAAGACGGGGACGGCGCAGCCGGGCGGCAGCGTGCAGACGCACGCGTGGTTCGCCGGCTTCGGTCCGTATGACGCGCCGAATTTGGCCATCGTCGTCCTCCTCGAGAACGCCGGCGGCGGCGACGTGTACGCCGTGCCGGTGGCGAAGGACATCTTCGCCTGGTGGTTCGCGCACGGAGGAGCGGGGGACGCGGCGCCCGCGCCGAACGCGGGAGGGTGACGTTCCGTGCTACACTAGCCGTCTATGTTTCGACGTTTCGTCGCGCTGATCTCGCTGCTCGGCCTGACCGCCGGCTCGCCCGTCTTCGCCGCAACGACGCCCGTGGCGTCCGCCGCACCGGCCGCGTCCGCGCAGGCCGGCAATCCAGCCGACCAAATCCAAGCGACCGTGACGCGAGTGGAGAAAGCATGGACGGAGAAAGGCGTGGAACAGATGGTGTTCGACGCGCAGGGCGACGACGGCAAGGTCTACCGCGTCGACACGTCGCAGGGCTACGCGGACGGCGTCCGCTGGGACGTGAACGCCGGCACGCGGGTCGTGCTGGAGGTCGACCGGAATCCCGACGGGACGTCGACGGTCTTCCTTGCCGACGTCGTGCGCACGGGCGGAGTGGCGTGGATCTTCTTGATCTTCGTGCTGGTGGCGCTGGCCGTCGGACTTTGGCGCGGCGCAGGCGCGCTGTTCGGCTTCGGCGTCACCGTCGCCGTGCTGTTCCTGTTCGTCTTCCCGCGCATCATCGGCGGCGGCAACCCGATCCTCTACACGCTGCTCGGCGCCGTCGTCATGCTCGGCGTGAACATGCACGTGGCGCACGGATTCACGCGCAGCACGCTCGCGGCGTATCTCGGCACGCTGGCGGGGCTCGGCGCGGCGCTTGCGGCGGCCGCGGCGTTCGTCAAGCTCGCTTCGCTTACCGGCCTTGCCACGGACGACGCCAATTACCTGTTCTGGCGCATCGGCGGCAAGGCGTATCCCTCCGGCATCCTCATGGCGGCGATCCTGCTCGGCGCCGCCGGCGTGCTGGATCACGTCACGAGCAGCGCCTCGATTTCGTCCCGCACCTTCTCGGGAAAGGATAGGCGCGGCGGCCCGGCCACCGTGCAGGTTCCCTTCACCGCGTTCACGAGCAGGAGCGGCATGCTCCCGACGCCGATCGGGCCTTCGCGGACGGGAAGGTGCTCCCGAATGGCGGCCTCGGTCGTGGACCACACTCGCGGGCGATCGGAGGGTGCGCACACGATGCGCGCGCCATCCCAGCCGACGACAGAGGCGGAGCACGCCTCGTAAATCTCGCGGCCGTCGGGGGACGTGAGCAGGGTCGCGGCGCCAGGCAGCCGCACCGCATCGAACGGTGAGGGCGAGGCCGACTTCGGGATCGCGCCGGCGTGCGAGGTGATAGGGCTTGGCGCGAGCCTTGTTGGCATCCCGTCGAACAGGCGGCTCCCCTGACGCAGTGACGCCTCGACGCCGTTGCAGTCCACCTGCACGGCCCACACGCCCGGCACGGCCTCACGGAGGAAGCGAATGAGCGGTTCGCGGGTGGCACTCTTTCCGTCCGCAAGCCCCAGGCGGCGCAGGTGGTACTCCAGCAGGACGACACCGGTTTCGATCAGCTTGAGGAGCGTATACGGCATCGGAGGCGATCACCCGCATCCAAGACACAGAGAAACCTGCACGGCGGGTCACTTGGCCGATTCACACTCAGTCTACCGGCAAGTTCTCACGAAGAAGGTCAAAGAGTCCATGAAAGTGCTTAGAAGTGGTCTTCAATGCGCCGGCCCCCACGGATCTCCGTTATTCCTTCGGTCGCGTCGAGCACGAATTCAAAAACTATGTTGCCGACAACAGCAAATTGCATACTCGGAAGTGTTGTGTTGACGCGGCGGACAACGGCTCCAGAATGTTCTTTTATA
>JAJYIV010000037.1 GCA_021789915.1 bacterium
CCACGAGGACGCACCAGGCCATGGCGAAGCGGAAGAGCAGCTCCTGGCTGCGCGCCGCGTATCCGACGACGGCCGGCAGCAGCTTGGCCGCCAGGATCCAGAGCACCGGCAGGAGCACGACGGCCTTGAGCGCCGACGTCGTGAGGACGCTTTGCACGGACGCGCCCTGGCCGAAGGCGGTGAGGCCGAGCAAGAGCAGCATCGCGGCGAAATCCTGGACCAGCAGGATGCCGACGGCCAGCCGGCCGTAGAGCGTGTCGATCTCTTCCTTGTCGGTCAGCAGCTTGACGATGATGATCGTGGAGGAAAACGCGAGCGCGGCGGCCAGATACAGCGACGTGCGCGGATCATAGCCCAGCGCATGCGCCAGGGCGAAGCCGGCGAGCCCCGTGACCAGCATCTGGCCCAGGCCGGCCGCCACGGCCGTCGTCCCGATCTCGCGCACGCCGCGCCAGTTGAGGCCGAGGCCGACGGTGAACAGAAGGAAGGCGACGCCGATCTGCGCCAGCAGGTTCAGCGCGCCCGTGGCGGGCGAGAGCGCGAGCAAACCGGGGCCGGCGACGAGGCCTGTCACGAGGTAGGCGATGATGAGCGGCTGGCGCAGGCGCTGGGCGAGAAACGAAAAGAACGCGGCGAGCGCGATGAGAAAGGCGATCTGGAAAAAGAGTTCCTCCCCGGGCATGCCAGCATTATACCAAAACGCGCCCCAACGGGCGCGTGCGGCGCTCAATACGGGGATGGAACGGATACGGTGAGGACGTCGCCGCAATCCGGGAGCGCGGCGGCGGTCCTGGCGCAGACGCGGTAATAATAGGTGTGCCCTTTGGCCGCGCCCACGTCGAGATACGTCAGATTGGAACGGTCCGACGTTTCATAGACGGCGCCGCTGCGCGGCCAAAACGGATCCGGATCGTCCTCCGAACGCACGAGCTCGTAGCCGGCGAAGGTCGCCGACGTATCCGCCGTCCAATGCAGGGCGACGCCGGATGCCTCGACCGACGCCGCGAGGGACAGCTGGCCCGACACCGCCTGATAGCCGCGGCCGGCGGAAAGAGCCTGGCCCGGCAAGGGCGCCGTCACGAGAACGTCATTGGAATACGCCAGGCAGCCGGCGACGGAACCCGTCTTGCCGTTCCAGGCGCAGACGCGGTAGTGGTACGTGCCGCCGTCCTTGCCGGCCCACTCGTAGGAACGCGCCGTCGGCTCCGAGAGGAATTGGCTGGGAGATATCGGAAAGGCCGGGCTCGCCGTAACGGCGCGCACCACGCGAAAACCGTCGGGCGCGCGGAACCCGGAAGACAGCGTCCAGGAGAGGAAGACGCCCTGGGCGTCGGGACGGCCCGCGAGCGAGATGCGGCCGACGGGCAAGGACGATTCCGAGGCCGGCGGCGGGGGCGGAGGCGAGGCGGATGGGACGGAGGCGGACGCGGGCGGTGCGGGCGGCGGAGGCGACGATGGGGGTTTCGGCGCGGGAGCCAGGGCGACGTACAGGATGGCGGCAACGAGGAGCGCGGCGCCGCCGACCATCGGCCAAGCGGATTTTGATATGGGCATAGTATTGCTAGCATAGCAAATCAGTCCCGGCCGCGGAAGAAAACGCGCGCATTCGGCGCGGGCGGGCCGCTTGAAGGAACGGAGCGGGCGTGCTACAGTCCCGCGCGCGGCCCTATCGTCTAACGGTTTAGGACGGCACCCTCTCACGGTGCAGATCGGGGTTCGATTCCCCGTGGGGTCACCAAGAACGCACGACCGACGCGTCGTGCGTTTTTTGCGATGAAAAAACGCCGACCGAAAGATGGTCAGCGCACGACGTGCAGATGGCGGCGCGCGCGAGCTTTCCGTCGCGCGGCGACGCGATCGCGGACGCGGTCGACGGTCTCCCGCGCGGCTTCCATGGTCGCTGCCACGAGAATCGCGAGGACGAGCTGCGCTTCGCGGCGCGCTTCTTTGCTCGCGGCAAGCGCCTTGATATCGCCGACGAGCGATACGCCGAGCGCGGCGGGCGTGCGTTGAGCGGACGATGACGGCATCGGTCCTCCATGGCCGTCGGGACGATGCCGACGGACGTGACATCGTATGCGGCATCGGCCGTCGCGTCAAATCATCATCGGCCATGTCACGGTTGACAAACAACTACAGCCGTTTCATTGAAAATTTCGATATACGTCCAGAACCTTCATTGCCCCTAAAAGGGGCGGTGGCTTGACATCCGCGCGTCTGGCGGCCAAGATTCGGTCACCCCGGCCTGACGCTGGGGACAGAGACGACGCGTCTGGAGGACACGATGGAAACGGGGTTTCCCTACGAAAAGACGATCGGGCTGATGAACACGCTCGTCCCGCGCCTGGCGGCCTTGCGCGAAGGCTCGGGACGCCGCGGCGGTTTTCTCTGCGTGCTGCGGCGCTTGGCGCTCGGCGCCTCGCCGCTTCTGCACGTTCTCATCGGCCGTGTGCCGACCGACAAAACGACGAGGTGCTTCACGCTTTCCCATGAGAAGTCGACGCGGTTGAAACGCCATCTGTCCGCCGGACATCTCACGAGCTGGGAAAGCCGCGATCCCTCGCGCGACCGCTACGGCGGCGCCATCGCCGGCACCACATTCCTGTACGGCTTCTCCGGTTTCTCGGAGGACGACGATTCCGCGCTCATGATCGCCCTCGCCCTGCAGGCGGACGATCTGTCGTGGGAAGATGCCAAACGCATGTCGGCCCGCATCACGCCGATGAGCGAAAACGTCATCCGCACCGTCCGAAGACTGACGCCCGACCTACCGATCGACCTGCTCTGACGCGTACGCGTCAGAGTTTTTTGTTCGTCGAAAATTCACATCCAAGACCTGACTCCTTTTGAGGAAAAAGAAAAGCGGCGCAGGAAGTTCCCTGCGCCGCACGCGATGCGGACGGACTGGATGCGAACAGCCTAACCGCTGCTGCCGCCGCCTCCGCCGCCGCCGAAGCCGCCATCTCCGAAGCCGCCGAAGCCGCCATCTCCACCATCACTGTTGACCATGGCATTCAGGATGACGAACAGCAGCAGCCCGTCATTCGTCGGGATGCAGCATAGGATGATGACCACGACGATGATGAGAATCCACGCCCAGCCCGGCAGCGATGCGGGCGGCGCGCGTTTCGGGCGCTTGGCCCACGGCGTGTTGCCGAGCTTGCCGATGATGGCGTCCACGCCGGCGACGACGGCTTGCGCGCGCTTCCCTTGCAGGTTGAGCGGCTTCATCACGTCGCTCACGACGTGCGCGCAGTCGATGTCCGTCAGCCACCCCTGGATGCCGTATCCGGTGGCAATCCACGCCTTCTTCTCCGGCGGCGGGACGACCAGCAGGAGCACGCCATTGTCAGCGCCCTTCTTGCCGATGTGCCATTTCTCCGCCACGCCCTGGGCGTAATCGTTGGGTGTCTCGCCGGAGAGCGTCGGGACAATGAGCACGGCGATCTCAATGGAGGTTGCAGGTTCGGGATGAGGTCGAGCCGCCGCTGGTACGCGACGTCCACGTCACCCATCTTGCTGCGGACATTCTCCCGCAGCGACACGAGGCCGTTGTAGGAGGTACACGTTCCGATTCCGAGGATGGCGAACAGAACGAGCGCGACGATCCCAATGTTCTTCATGGCTTCCTCTTCTTCCGGCATGGAAACCGGATGGAAAGAACGGCCGAGCGCCTCCGAATAGGACCATCCTCCGCGGCACGCCCGGCTCCGGCCCTAAACCGGGCAACGGCCGCCGTCTTGTAACACGAAAACGGCGGAATGTCAAGAAACTCGTCATTCTTCGGACGATGGCGCCGGCTGGGAGACCAGGAAGCCGTTGCCTTCCGCGTACAGCACGGGTACCGACGCGGCCGCCTTGGCCGGCCGGTCGCAGACGAAGATCCACGTCTCGCCGGGCTGCATCACGCCGTCGCCGTCCGCATCGCCGGAAACGTACGCCGGCGGACGCAGGCACGCCTGGTCTTCAATGCGCACGTTCTCGACCGGCACGTGGTCGGCGACGCCCGCCGCGTACGTGACGCGTATTGTTCGGCCGTCCGCATGCGGCGACGAAGACGCGGAGAACGACAAGACGGGAACGGCCAGCGGTTCGATCCGCACGGGACCAGGGATTTCCCGGACCGTGTCCGCATAGAGGTCGTTTCCGCCCGCAGACGTCAGGGAAAATCCGCCGAAGGCGACGGTGCCCGTAAAAAATCCGCCGCACACGACGGCCGTGCCGGACATTCCGCAGGTCAGCGCGGGAGTGGCGTCCCCTGCGCCGCCGCCTTGCACGGCCCAAAGGACGCGTCCGTCCGCCGCGTACGCGGCGAGGAACGGATCCGATCCTCCCTGGCTGGAGAGCGTCGTCGCGCCGGCGACCGCCGTGTCGGAAAAATAGCCGGAGAGATATATGCTTCCGTTGGCGGCGACGACGGCCCGTCCGGCATCATCGCCGGCGCCGGCGATCTCCCCGGCCCACAGAACCGTCCCGTCGCTTTCCGCGTATTTCGCCAGCACGGCGCCGGTACCGCCGGAATTCGTGATGGAAGACGGGCCGTAGGAAAAAGCGCTGGACGTCCATCCCGCCACGTACAGAGACCCGTCGAGGGCCGTGATTCCGTTCGCGTAATCGTCCCCGGATCCGCCGGCGGAAGACGCCCATACGCCGCTGCCGTCCAAGCCGTATTTCGCCACGACGATGTTCGCGCCGCCATGGTCGGCGACCGGAAAGCCGCCGAAGCTCGCGTCCGCGGCTTGCGTCTCTCCCGCGACGTACAAGGCGTTGCCGTCGACGACGATTCCATTTGGATACGATTGATCCGTCGTGCCGCCGCCCGCGTCCTTGGCGTACGCCAACGTGCCGTCCGGCTGGTATTCAAGCAGCATCCAATGCCAATAATTTCCTCCCGCGTCGGTCAGCGTCTGCGTGCCGAAGGTGGCCGTGCCGCCATAGTATCCCGCAACGTACACATGGCCAGACGCATCGAAGGCGATGCCCATGCCTTCGTCGTAGGTGGAGGCGGAACCGCCGGTTTGCACCCACTGGAACGTGCCGTCGGCCGCGTATTTGACGAGAAAGAAGTCGCCGCCGCCGTGGCTCATCACGCGTGTCGCGCCGTCAAAGGTCGCCGTGCCGGAAAAGTAGCCCGTCGCGTAGACGGAACCGTCCGAAGCGACGGCGACGCCGTGGACGATGTTCGACGTCGTATCGCTGGAAACGGTGCGCACCCACTGCGGCGCGCCGTCCTGGGCGTATTTGGCGAGAAAGCCGTCGTTGGCGCTGCCGGAGGCGGCGGAAACCGCCGTTCCGGCGATGGTCGTCGTTCCGGTGAAATCGCCGCCGAGATAGACGGAGCCGTCCGGCGCCGCGGCCAGGGCGAAAGCGCTTTCGCCGCCCAAGCCACCGTCGCGGAACGCGCGCGTGAAGCGCGGCGCGCCCGAAATCGCCTGCGTCCACACGGGGCGCGTCACGGACGTCAGGACGGCGGCGAGCAGGACGGAAGCGAGGGCGGCGGCCAGCGGCAGATGGCGCACGATCTTTCTTGGCAGACGGCGTTCCATAATGCCTAAACTACAGGCATGGTAACATAGAAGGAGGGAAAGGCGGCAAAACCTATGAAAAGAAAGAGTTGGCTCAAGCGCATCGGTCCGGGATTCATCACCGGCGCCGCGGACGATGATCCGTCCGGCATCGCCACGTACGCGCAGACCGGCGTGCAGTTCGGCTACGGCCAGCTGTGGACGTCGCTGTTTTCGTTCCCGTTCATGGCGGCCGTGCAGGAGATGTGCGGCCGCATCGGGATGGTGACGGGCCAGGGGCTCTCGACGGTCGTCCGCCGGCATTACGCGCGCCCGGTGCTCTTCGCCGCCGTCCTGCTGCTGCTCGCCGCCAACACCGTGAACATCGGCGCCGACCTCGGCGCCATGGCGGCCTCTGCCCAGCTCGTCTTCGGCGTCCCGTTCGCCGTCTGGCTGCTCGGCCTCACCGCGCTGACGCTCGTGCTGGAGGTCTTCGTCTCGTACCCGCGCTACGCCAAGTTCCTCAAGTACCTCACGCTCTCGCTGTTCGGCTATGTCATCGCCGCGTTCCTCGTGAAGCAGGATTGGCGCGCCGCGGCCGTCTCGACCTTCCTCCCGATGTTCCAGTGGAACAAGGCGTACGTCATGAACGTCGTGGCCGTCCTCGGCACGACGATCTCGCCGTATCTCTTTTTCTGGCAGGCCGATGAAGAAGTCGAAGAGGAAATGGCCGCGCACAAGATCAAGCTGCCCGGCATGCGCCCGCGCGTTTCCAAGCGCGACGTGCGCGGCATGCGCGCCGACACCGTGCTCGGCATGTTCTTCTCCAACCTCGTGATGTTCTTCATCATCCTGATCGCCGCTTCCACGCTGCGGGCGCACGGCGTGACCGCCGTGGCGACGGCCGACCAGGCGGCGGCGCTGCTGCGGCCGGTGGCCGGGCCGTTCGCGGAGCTCCTGTTCGCCCTGGGCATTCTCGGCACCGGGCTGCTCGCCGTTCCCGTGCTCGCGGGATCGGCGTCGTACGCGGTGGCGGAGGCCGTCGGCTGGAACGGCGGGTTGTACCGCAAGCTGAAGGAGGCGCACGGATTCTACGGCGTCCTCACGCTAGCAACGATCGTCGGGCTCGTCGTGAACTTCCTGCGCATCCCCGCGTTCACGATGCTGTATGACACCGCCATGCTGAACGGATTGATCGCGCCGCCGCTGTTGATCCTCATCCTGCTGGTGGCCAACAACAAAAAGATCATGGGCAAGCGCGCGAACGGCTGGCTGTCCAATGCGCTCGGCATCGTCGTGACCGGCGTGATGACCGTCGCCGCCGTCGCGCTGTTCGTGGTGCGGTGACGCGCCTCCTCCCCTGCCAAGGGGAGGCCGGGTTGGGTTCTGCGCTTGCCATTCGCGTCCGACAAAAACTCCCGCCGGGCCCGAGATCGGGAGCGACGGGAGAGAGGAAGGACGTCCGGGTTCAAGTCTTTCGACGGTGGTCTCAAAGTCCTCCTGGAAAAGAACGGAGACATTCGTCGATTAGTCTTGCGACAACTGTACGTGAGTCTCCGACGAAGGAAAGAGCGAGAGGACGAAACACGAAAAG
>JAJYIV010000038.1 GCA_021789915.1 bacterium
TCAGGACGTCGCTCGGAGCCATCTTCCATGCGCTGGCGAAGCAGAAAGAGTGTGAAATCGTCGAAGGCCATGTCATGCCGGACCATATACACATGTGCGTCGCCATCCCTCCGAAACATGCCGTCGCTTCGATCATCGGGTTCTTGAAAGGCAAGAGTGCCATCGCGATCGTCCGGCGGTTCTGCGGGAAGGAACGAAACTTCGTCGGCGAGCATTTCTGGGCCCGCGGCTATGCCGTGTCGACCGTCGGGTTTGAGCTCGAGGCCGTGAAGAAGTACATTCGAGAGCAAGAAGGCGAAGACGCAGGGAAAGAAGGAGCCTTTTAAATCACGCCAACGGTGCGGTTGGGCCGATCGCCTTTGAGGCGACCCCGCTCATCAAGCCACCGCCTTTGGCGGGGGTGTCTGACCGACCTTGGACGGATTGTCAATGGCGCACGGACGCGTCCGGCGGCAACAGCGTGCGCAGCGCGTCCGCCGCGTCATCCAGCGTGTTCGCGCCCTTCATCGCCGCGAGCGCATCCTCGCGCGTCGCATCGACGCGGTCGCGGCACTCATCCGCCAGCTTGAGGACGACGCCGATTTTCTCTCCAGGCGGAAAACCGAGCGCCAGCAAATCCCGCCCGAGCAGCAACGGCCGCGGCTTCTCGCGCCCGACGCCGATCGTCCGCGCGCGCTCGCGCAGCCAGTGTCCTGCTTCGTACGGCTCCGGCAAAAGATACTGATCGATCTCGCGCGGATCCGGAAACGGCCCGCGGCCGGCGTGATCGGCCTGCGCCACCCACGTAAGCTCCTCGATGGTCGCCGGAGCCAGGCGCTTCGCCAGACGCCGGATCTCCGCGTCCGTCACCGGCGTGCCATCGCGCTCGGCCATGAACTGCATGACGGGCCAAAGATGATCCTTCACGAGCGCGATGACTTTCTGCGCCAGCAGCTTGTCGGCGCCAAGCCGTTCCAAAAAGGCCCGAGCCGGCTCCTCGCCGGCTTCCTCGTGGCCCTTGCTGCGGACGCGCCCGTCTTCCCGCGCGGTCGTCGCCGGTTTGCCCAGGTCATGCGCCAGCGCCGCCCACATCACGATGCGCGCCGTCTCCGCATCCAACCGTTCGCGGCGCACCAGGAGCGCCGCGGCGTCGACGACCATCAGCGTATGCGTCCACACGTCGCCTTCCGGATGCCACTCGATTTCCTGCGACGTCTCCTTGAGCGCGGCGAGCTCCGGGTACAGGCGTTGGATGATGCCGAGATCGAACATCAACTGCAGCCCGATCGAGGGACGGGACGACTTGAGCAATTTCGCCCATTCGCCTCCCGTGCGTTCCCTCGAGAGCGTCTCCAATTTCGGCACCATCGATTCCATGAGCTGCCGCGTGGCGGGATCCACGCGCAAGCCAAAACGGCTGACGAATTGCACGCCGCGCATCGGCCGAAGCGGATCATCGGCGAACCGTACCGGATCAACGGCGCGCAGCAGGCGCTTGTGGGCGTCTTCCCGTCCCCCGAAGGGATCATAGATTTCCCCGCTGAACGGATCCTTTAGCATGGCGCCGATCGTAAAATCGCGGCGGCGCGCCGCTTCTTTCAAAGACAGGTTCGGATCCACGTGCACCTCGACGTCCGTGTGCTTTTCCCCGACCTGCGAATCGCGTCGGGGAAATGTCAGGTCGAGATGGCGGCCGGTGGGCAGCATGAGATTCAGCACGGCGAACGAACGACCGGCGGCCTTCGCGCGGCCGTAACGGGCGGCGATGCGCTGTACGTCCTGCGGATCCATCCCGTAAAACTCCAATTCATAATCGTCGGACGGCGTCCCGAGAATTTCGTCGCGCACGGCACCGCCCACGATGAACACGCGACCGCCCGCCCGCCGCGCATCGTGTGCGATGGCGAGTGCCGTTTCAAACAGCTTGCGTTCGCCGGCCGAAAAGTACGCCTCCACGTATTGCGCGTACTCCTCCGGCCCCTTTCCTTGATAGACGGGCACGCCTTCTTTCTCCGCCACCCGCTTCGGGAGACGGCTTTCCTTGATCGGCGGCGACGGACGGTCGAATCGTCGTGACGGAAGTTCTGGAGATGGCATAGGCGGGAGAGATGCCCGAAGTGTAGCACAAACGCATGGAAGCCAGACGCAAAAACGTGTATCCTTGACGCATCCTATGTCCCCGAACTTTCTCGTCGTCTCCCTGTCCCTGTTCGCCGTGTGGTGCGTTCTGCTGATCGCTTCCCGCCCGACGCGCCAGGAACAAGCCGTCATGAGCCTGGTCGGCGTGGTGTTGGCGCCGGCGATCCTGTTTTTGGCGATGCGGTCTGGCGCGGATGCGAGCCGGGTGGTCGGCGTGGAAGACCTTGTCTTCGCCGGCTCGTTTTTCGGCATCGCGGCCGTCATCTACGAAGCGCTGTTCGGCCGGCATTTCGCGCGCCTGCGTCCGGCGCGCACCCCGGCGCGCCATCCCGTCCTTCTGTGGATCAGCCGCCTGGTCTTGGCCGTGGCGATCTGGGGGGCCGCCGCCGTCGGCGGCGTGTTCGCCCTGGGAATCGACCTCGCGCCGTCCCTGCTGGTCGCCACGCTCCTGGTCGGCGTCTACGTGATCGCGGAACGCAAGGACTTGCTCGGGAACGCTTTGGCGTCCGGCGCGTGCATGGCCCTGCTCATCCTCCTCATTGAACTGCTGGACACGCTTCGCCTGGAACCGGTTCCCCTGGACGCCTTCCGCCTGTCCATGACATTGGCGCCCGCCGTGTGGGCGGCGATCGCCGGCTTCGCCATCGGGCCCCTGTACGAATACGTGCGCCGCCTGGCGCCTCGCCGCTAACGGCTGTCAAAGACGTCCTCATATGCCCGTGTCCGCCCGTGAACGCGATTACTTCTCCGCCCTGGAAGGCGGCTGGCCTTCGGCATCGGAGGGACAGTTGAGCGTGGACGTGATCGAAACGGATCGGGATCTCATCGTCCGCACGGCCGTCGCGGGCGTACGGGCGGAGGATCTGGACGTGAGCGTCACGGACGACACAGTGACCATACGCGGCGATCGGCGCACGGCGGGCGAAGCGTGGGAACGGCAAGGAACCGTCCACGTGCAGGAATGCCATTGGGGCGCGTTTTCGCGTTCCGTCGTGCTGCCTTCCCACATCCGGCCCGACGGAGCGGACGCGGTGCTGAAAGATGGCATCCTGGTCATCACGCTTCCAAAAAGCCAGCGCAGCAGCCGCCTGACCATCATCGACGACAGCGAATTGTAATGTCCTATGCCCGACGGCTTCGGGCTTACCGCCCTGCACGCGCATCGACCGCGCCACCGGAAGCTCGCCCTCGCGGGCGGGCTTTTTGCCGCCGTCCTCGCAGGCGCGGCGATCGGCGCCGCCGCCTGGGCGCATGCCTACGGCGACCGCATCGCGCCGAATGTCTGGATCGGCTCCGTGCCCGTGGGCGGGCTGCTGCCCGACAGCGCCAGGCTCGTCGTCCAAAAGGCGGCCGACGGCCTGCTCAACAACGGCCTCCCCGTCACGTTAAACGGCGGACGGCCGCGCACGCTCATGCTGGGAGCCGTGGCCGGAGGGGATTACGTGGCCGACGCGGACGTGGACGTGGACGCCGCCGTGGCGCAGGCCGAAGCGATCGGGCACGAATCCGACGCGCTCGCGGCGGCCCTCGACCTCTTCCGATCGCTGGAACGCCGCCACGACGTCCCCGTGCCGGCGATCGTGCACGCGGATGCCGTCCGCGCGTCGCTGGAGGCACTGTATCCGGATGCGGCCGTGCCGGCGGAGGCGGCGCGTTTCGTTTTCCGCGAAGGGACCGGCGGCGCCTGGAGCGCCGTCTCCACGGACGGCAAGCCCGGCACGGACATGGACGTGCCGCGCCTGCTCTCGGACGTGTCGGACCGCCTTTCGTCGCTGAAAGACGACCCGATCGACATCCAATTGAGCGTCACGCAGCCGCTGACGGACCGGCGCGTGGCGGACCTGGCCAAGCCGGCGGCGCTCGCGGCGCTCGCGGCCGCTCCGTTCACGTTCACGTACGCGGACGGGGCCGGGACGGCGCAGGCGTTTCCCGTGACGGCGCCGCTGCTCTCGCGCGCCCTTGCGCCAGCTCAGGACGGATCGCTGATGCTGGATCCCGCCCCGCTGCGGGCGGCCCTGGAGGCGTTCAGCGCTCCCTTCGACGTCGAGCCGCAGGATGCGCGGTTCCAGATCCAGGGCGGGCGCGTGACGCAATTCGCGCCAAGCGTTTCGGGCCGGCGCGTCGACGTCGACCGCGCCATAGCCGATCTGGGCAATCTGATCGGCCGAGCGGCGGATCTCGCGCCGAGCGAAAAGACCCTGCCGCTGCCCGTGATCGTCCAACGGCCGACCACGCCGACGGCGAAGGCGAACGACTTGGGCATCGTGACCTTGCTCGGCACGGGCGTCTCCAGCTATGCGCACAGCTCCCGCGACCGCATCAGGAATATCGCCAACGGCGTGAAGCTCCTGAACGGCCTGCTCATTCCGCCGGGCGACACTTTTTCCGCCATCAAGGCGCTGGGGCCCTTCACGGTGGAGAACGGGTATGTGCCGGAATTGGTCATCAAGGGCGACAAAATCGTTCCGGAACTCGGCGGAGGCCTGTGCCAGATCGGCACGACGACGTTCCGCGCCGCCATGCACGCGGGCTTTCCCATCGTCGAACGACACAACCATTCGCTGGTCGTGTCCCACTACAACGATCCGGTCAACGGCAATCCGGGAACGGATGCGACCATCTATGATCCGGAGCCGGACCTCAAGTTCACCAATGACACCGGCGCCTATGTCCTGTTTGAAGCCAGGATGGATCCCGCGACGGAGGCGCTGACCTTTTCGTTCTGGGGGACGTCCGACGGGCGCGTCGGCTCCTACACCGCGCCGCTCGTCGATCGGTGGATTCCCCCGGGACCGGAAGAGGACGCCCCGACGGCGGATCTGCCGCCGGGCAGACGCACGTGCCAAAATGCATTCCGAGGTGCGGACGCGTCCTTCACCTACACGATCACGCGGCCTGACGGCAGCCGGGAGACGCAGACTTTCGCTTCGCATTACCGCGCGCTGCCGAAAATGTGCCTCGTCGGGGAGAAGCCAGGGGCGCGACAGGCGGCGGCGCTCGTGCCGCCGGACATGCCGGCCGCCGACAACTGACGGAGCCGGACGAGCGAACGCGTCAGGCGATGCCGATCCGATGCGGCCGTCGCCGCGTTATCCACATGCGGATACTTGCGCGGCCGTAGGACGCGAGTACCATGCAAGGCGTTCGCGTTTCCCTTCACAAAAAACGGCGCCGGAATCGGCGCCGTCGGAATGTCCGCATCGCCCGTCGTGAACTGCAGGCAAGAAATTTCAGTCGTGGAAAGCTCGAGTCCGGAGACCTGATGCTTCCGCGAAATGAAATCCCATGCTTGTCGTGCCTGCAGGTCACGGAGGGCGATTTGGCGTCTCCGCGCAAGGCGGAGATAGCAAGGTACACGGGCCGGATTTTTCTGTCAATGATTCTACGTCAAAGACGCGGCCATCTTTCAAAAAACGCCCGTTCCGGGCGTTTTTTCGCTTAAATGGCCTTGGCAATTACGTCGTCGATCAACCCGTATTTTTTCGCCTCCGGCGCCTCCATGAAATTGTCGCGTTCCGTATCTTCCGCGATCTTTTTGAGCGGCTGCCCCGTGTGGTGAGCCAGGATCTTGTTCAGATTTTCCTTCATCTTCAGAATGCGCTCGGCGTGGATTTTGATGTCCGTCGCCTGCCCTTCGAATCCGCCGAGCGGCTGATGAATCATGATCTCGGCATTCGGCAGGGCGAACCGTTTGCCCTTGGCTCCGCCGGCGAGCAGCACGGCGCCCATGGAGGCGGCCATGCCTATGCAGATCGTCGAGACATCCGGCTTCACGTACTGCATCGCGTCGTAAATCGCCATGCCCGCCGTCACGGACCCGCCCGGTGAATGGATGTAGAGCTTGATGTCTTTCGTCTTGTCCTGGCTTTCCAAAAACAGCAGCTGGGCGACGACAAGATTCGCCACGGTGTCGTCGATCGCCGTGCCGAGAAAGACGATGCGGTCCTTAAGCAGGCGCGAATAAATGTCGTAGGCGCGTTCGCCGTACTGGGTTTTTTCGAGAACGGTCGGAACAAGGTAATTCGCGCGCGGAGAGGGAGAAGGCATAAAAAAATCATTCAAGCGATGGGACAAGATTAGCGTTTTCCGCCGTCGGCGGCAACCGGCGGCGGGAGGTGCGCGGCCATGCGCGCCAAGAGATCTGAAATGGCCTGCGGCGAATCCAGGCGCTGGTTTTTGACGGTGAATCCGGCGGCCTTCACGTGTCCTCCTCCGCCCAGAGCCTTGGCGATTTTGGACACGTCGTGGACGAAGGAGCGCATGCTCACCTTCACCCCGCCGCCCTGCGCCTCCATGAGGACGAAGATCGTGTGGGCGTCCGTCACGAGGCTCAGGAAATTCGACAGACCCTCCATCTCGTCGTCCGTCACGCCGTGTTCGTCCAGATCGGCCCGGGTGACATGCGTCGAGACGAAGCCAAAACGCTTGTCCTGCGCCAGCCGTTCCAGCGCCACGCCCCACAGGCGCAAAAGCGGCACGGAGCGGTTGCGGAACAGGACGCGAAACACGTCCTGGATGCGCGCGCCGCGCAGCAGAAGGTCGGACGCCGCCTTGAAGGCGCGCTCGTCCGTGGCGGCGTTGGAAAACATCGTCGTG
>JAJYIV010000012.1 GCA_021789915.1 bacterium
CGCCTCCGATGCGACCCGCGGGATCCTTCGGCCTGCTGGCCTCAGGATGTAGCCGCCTCCGATGCGACCCGCGGGATCCTTCGGCCTGCTGGCCTCAGGATGTAGCCGCCTCCGATGCGACCCGCGGGATCCTTCGGCCTGCTGGCCTCAGGATGTAGCCGCCTCCGATGCGACCCGCGGCTACAATTTCGTCTGCAAATACGCGATGAAGACGACCTGGGCCAGGATGGCGTAGTACAGCGGCACTTCCCCGCGGCGCTTCACGAAGAAATCGTGGAAGAAGAAATGGACGCGGTAAAACCAGCGCAGCAGAGGCGTTTTCGTCAAGTCGTACAAACCGACCAGGAAATCGGGCAGGACGCCGCCGATGATGCCCCAGGTGAAGTTGCGCAAATGGTCTATGTCGCGCGTGTTCGCGATGAGAAGGACGAAGGCAAGCGCCACGATGGCGTCTACCGCCACGTACGCGACCGCCAGTTTTTGATTTTTTTTATGGATGCGGAAATTGTCTGACAGGCCCGTGTCGCCATGCGGAACCATGTCGATCAGCAGGTGGGAACAGAAAGCCAGGATGAAAGCCAGAACCGGATTTCCGGCCAGTTTTCCGATCACGGCGCCCAGCGTCGCATGGGTGGTGAGGGTCATAATAACTGGCCAAGAACATACCATGCTCGCAAGCCTTTGGAAAGGGTGCGTGGCGATTCCATTCGCAACATGAGCGTAAAAACATCCGTGCAAGCACGGGTGTTTTCGCGTTTCGCTGCGGTTCGAAAATCAGGTTGATGGTGGACGTTGCTGGGATCGAACCAGCGACCTCACCGATGTGAACGGTGCGCTCTAACCAGCTGAGCTAAACGTCCGCGAGCGTGCAGGGAAGATAGCACGGCGGCGGGAAAGGATCAAGCGATTGACGTCAACGGAAATGTGCGCTAGGTTCTTTTTCGTTGCGGACATGCCGCAACCCGTCGTTCTTTCACAGACGGATCCCCTGGCGTGTCGGACGGATGGCCCGCATGAGGCGGGAAGGCCGTTCCACAGCGCCACCCACGTCCGCGCACGGCGCGGCGTCGGAAAAAGGAGCAAGGCCATGGCGGAAGAGAAAAGCAAGTGGGAAGAAGCGGTCGGGAAGGCGCTGCTCGATCGCAAGTTTACGTTGTGGTTCCTCTTGGGCGGAGGTGCCGCGTTTTCCGTGTCTCTGGCGCTGCTCTTTTCTCCGGAAATGCTCACGCACGCGGACGTCGCGAAAGCCGCGGCGATCATCATGAGCGCCGTGTCGATCGTCGCGTTCGTCCTCTGGCGGCGGTTCGACAAGTACGTGCAGCTCTTGGAGATGCCGAACGGCCAGTTCGTGTTCAAAAAGATCGTGAGCTGGCGCAGGCTGACGCGTCCCGATCGCAACGGTTTATCGACGTGGGCGTGGATGAACACGTGGAATGAGCGACACTTGCTTGTTCCGTTGTTCAAGGGCGGGCTTGCCCGCTTTACATCGTGTGCCGGCGCGAAGAAGCGAGACCCGTTCTGCTTTTTCCCGTGGAATGTCCGCGTGCTGCAGGTTGACGAGGAACCTTTCTTCCTGTGGCAACACCTCCTCGGCTCGCGGTTCAAGGTCACTCTCGACAGGCTTGTCCTTGTCATCGGCGCCTTTGAGACGCCGCAACTGGCGCCCATTGCCATGGGCGGCTTTGACGGTATCCCACTCGTCGCGAAGGAGATTTCCGCCGCCATCGACGCGTCGCAAAAAGCGCTGTCCAATTCCCAAACGGCGCTCGAGGAGGCGAAGAGAGACCTCGCGACGGAAAAGAACGCGCGTGAGGAACTTGGTGAGGAACTTCGCGCCACAAACCGGGATTACGATGATCTGCGCGCCGAGACGGAAGAAGCCAGGAGGAATCTTTCCATCGCCGTTGAAGCCTTGTGCACCGCCTTCGTCGGCATCAACGAGACGAGGCGATTCAAGCATGCCAAGGGACCGACGAACTCGAGCGAAGCCGCCGCGATCGCCGCGCGCATCGCGCAGACGCTGGATGCGCTGCTCGGGCAAGACAGTCCGGAACGCATCGGCGACGGCACGCTCGCGAAGGCGCTCGCCGACATCGCCAAGGCGAAGGCGCAGAAGCCGGGCGCGCCCGCCGAGTCCGTCGCGCCCGCGACGCCTGCGCCCGTCTCGCCCGCGCCCGCGACGCCGTCGGCGTCCTGACGCAAAAACGTTCTCTCGGTCCCGTTGGATTTCCAGCGGGACCGTTTTTGTACAAAAAACACGCCGCGTGAGGCGGCGTGCGCGGCGTCAGGAGGATGTGGCGAAATCGCGTCCCTGCGCGTAGACGTCCATGTTCCCGTCGGCCCATTGCAGGAACAGGGCCTGGCTTCCATCCGCATTCTGGATGACGACGCGCCGTCCCTTGAGGAATGCGGCGAGCGCCTCGCGCGCCGCGGAGAGCAGGAAGACGTCGTCCGCCTTCGCTTCGTCGGGCAACGGATGGAAGTTCCGGCCGGTCACGCGCCAGCCGGCGCCGTTCCCGTTGTCGAGGCCCATGCCGGACCGCCCGCCCGCCCCGTCGCCGATGAACATGACGCGCGTCGCTCCTTCGCGGCCGACGAAGGCGGCGATGACGTCCCGATTGTCGTGATTTTGGTCCGTCTGGACCTCCGTCGTCCCGTTGGCGGAGACGCGGATGCTTTTCACGCGCATGTCCGCCTCCTGCGGGAAAAAGGAACCGCTTCAACCTTAAATCCGCCTGCCGACGGGCGTCAACCTCGGCGGAGCGCCCCCTTGATCCGCGCGCTTTGCCATGGTAATCTGGGCCCATTCGCGCAAACGCGCGCCTTCCCTTTCCTCTCCCCATCCATGCTATGGCCACTCCGGAGACTCGCACGCCGCCCAACACGTTCTGGCATCGCATGTTCGGTCCCACGGGAGGCGCCGTCGCGCTCTTCACTCTGGAAGTCCTGCAGATCGTCATCGTTTCGGCGGCCATCGTCCTGCCCATTCGTTATTTCCTCATCCAGCCCTTCAACGTGAAGGGGGCTTCGATGGAACCGACGTTCTACGACAACGAGTATCTGGTGATCGACGAGCTGTCCTACCGCTTCCGCGCGCCGGAGCGCGGGGAAGTGATCGTCTTCCGCTATCCGGTGGATCCGTCGCAGTTCTTCATCAAGCGCATCATCGGATTGCCGGGGGAGACCGTGCAAGTCTCCAGCGGACGCGTCACCTTGTACAATGCCGACCATCCGAACGGCTTCATCCTGGATGAGCCGTACCTGCACGGCGTGCAGACGCAGGGAGACGAAAAAGTGACGCTCGGATCGGGCGAGTACTTCGTGCTTGGCGACAATCGCGGCGCAAGCATGGACTCGCGCGTGTTCGGCCCCATCAAGAAGTCGGACATCATCGGGCGCGTCTGGGTGCGCGGGCTTCCGCTGTCCCGCGCGGCCGTCTTCGCGCCGCCGACGTACGCACCGTAGGAGGGCCCATTGCCATTTGCCAAGGCTAAAATCTTTCCCCTATGCCTGCCCGCAAAGACCAACCGAAGAAGATCAAGGCGCCCGTCCCCGCGAAGGAAGCGCCGAAGGAAGCCGTTCCCGCAAAGAAAGGGAAGCCCGCGCCGGAGCTCCTGCGCGGCTTCCGCGACATCCTGCCCGAGGAGCAATCCCGCTGGCAGAGCGTCCGCGACGTCGTCCGAGCCATGGCCGACGCCTACAGTTTCGACCGCATCGATACGCCGGTGCTTGAGCGTTCCGATCTCTTTTTGCGCGCCGTCGGCAAACAGACCGACATCGTGGAAAAGGAGATGTACGTCTTCGAGGATCCCGCCGGAGACTCGGTCGCCCTGCGGCCCGAAGGGACCGCCGGCGTTGCGCGCGCCTACATCAACCACGGCATGGTTAATCTGCCGCAGCCGGTGAAGCTGTGGTATGAAGGCCCGATGTTCCGCCACGAGCGGCCGCAGGCGGGCCGCTACCGCCAATTCCATCAGGCCGGTTTCGAAGTGCTCGGGTCGACGGAAGCCATCATCGACGCGCAGCTTCTCATGATCGCCGTCCAGACGTTGAAGGAGCTGGGACTGCCGACGACGGTGCAGGTCAATTCCATCGGCACGCCGGAGACGCGCCAGGCGTATCTGGCCGAGCTGGTGAACTTTTTCCGCCCGCACCGCTCCAAGCTTTCCGAAGACGACAAGCACCGGCTGCAGAAGAATCCGCTGCGCATCCTGGACAGCAAGGACGTGGCCGTGCAGGAGCTGCTGCCGAACGCGCCGCAGATCGTCGATTGGCTCGACGAGCCGTCCAAGAACCATTTCATGAAGGTGTTGGAATTCCTCGACGAGGTGGAAATCCCGTACGTCCTCAACCCGCATCTCGTACGCGGCCTCGACTATTACACGCATACCGTGTTCGAGGTGTACGAGGCGGGCGACACGGGCGAGCGCGCGCAGAGCGCCTTGGCCGCGGGCGGGCGCTACGACGGGCTCGTCGAGCAGTTGTCCGGGCGCCCGACGCCGGCGTGCGGCTTCGCGATCGGCATGGAACGCGTCGTCCGGGCCCTGATCGAGCGCAATGTGCCGGGTGCCGGCCGCCCCAGGCCGCAGGTCTTCTTCGCGCAGCTGGGCGACGCCGCGCGGCGCGTCGGTCTGAAGCTCTACGAGCAGTTCCGCCAGGGCGGCATCGCCGTGGCGGAGGCCTTCGGCAAGAATGCGCTCAAGTCGCAGCTGGAAGCCGCCAACAAGCTCGGCGCTCCCTTTACGATCATCATCGGCCAGAAGGAAGTGCTGGATGGCACGGTGATCGTCCGCGACATGGATTCCGGCGCGCAGGAAATCGCCGACCGCGGGAAAATCGTCTCCATTCTGAAGAAGAAGCTGGCGGAAGAAGCCTGAGGGTTGACAGTTCCGGCCCGTTCCGGCACACTGCCCGCACCGCCTATGTCCTCCATCGTTGAAACCAAACGCCGCAAGGGCGAGAGCTTCGACAGCCTTCTGCGCCGCTTCACTCGCCGCGTCCAGATGAGCGGCAAGCTCCTCGAGGTCCGCAAGTACCGCTACCACGCCAAGGAGCCGAATGAGACGGCCCGGCATGCGGGCGCCCTGCGCCGCCTGAAGACCCGCGCCCAGCGCGACTACCTCATGAAGGTGGGCAAGCTGGTGGAAGAGAAAAAGCGCGGCCGCCGGCGGTAAGCCGAAAGACGTCCCTCGATCGGGGGCGTTTTTCTTTTCGTGTTCTTTGTCTTTCATCAGTTTCTGTTTTAAGCTATCGGCTAACGGCTAATGGCTTTTCCTATGTCCCTCCTCACCCAAATCACCGACGACATGAAGGCCGCCATGAAGGCGAAGGACGACGCGACGCTCTCCACCGTGCGGATGCTGAAGGCCGCGCTCAAGAACAAGCAGATCGACCTGTACGGCGCGCAGGCCAAGGAATTGAGCGACGAAGAAGTCGTTGCCGTCGTTAAGGCGCAGATCAAGCAGCTCAAGGATGCCGCCGACGCCTTCAAGCAAGGCGGGCGGGAAGACATGGTTTCTGCGTCGCTGAAGGAAGTCGCCGTGCTGGAGAAGTATCTTCCGGCGCAGATGGACGACGCCGCGCTCGAAGCCGCGGTGAAGGGTGCGCTGTCCGCCGCCGGCCTTACGGTGAAGGCGGATGCCGGCAAGGCGATGGGCGCCGCCATGAAGGCCGTCGCAGGAAAAGCCGACGGCAGTCGCGTCAAGAAGATGGTCGAGTCGATCCTGGCGGCCTTCGTTCTCGGCCTTGCATTCCACGCCCTGACGCCAGGCGCCGCGCACGCGGCCGTCTCCGACGCGCAAGTCATCTCGTCCATCGCCTATGCCATGCGCGTCGGGCGCATCATTCTGCTCCTCGGCGGCCTCATGGCCGTCAACACGCTGCTCGCGGGCAGTTTCAAATACATGGCGGCCGGCGGCAACGAGGACGTGGGCCACGCGGCGCACATGGAGATGATCAACGGCCTGCTGGGCACCATCATCATCGCCGGACTGTTCATGGGATTCACGGTCGCGCTGAAGAATATCGGAGCATAAAAGGAACGAAATGGCTCCAAATTTTTGCCTTCGTTTCTGTGCTATAATGACGGACGTTGACCATCGTCCCCATGCACGACGTATGTTCACGCGCTTCCGGCCGGCTCGATTGAGCCGCTCCGTCCGCTTCGCGGCCGGCCTGCTTTTGGTCGGCGTTTTTGCGTTCGCGGGCGCGCATGCGTTCGCGCAGACGAACGCCCTGCAATCCGCGTCGCTGCAGCAGTTCGCCGCCGCGAGCAAACTCCCGACTACGCCGCTGCCCGTCATCATCGCCCGCCTCATCCGCGCCGTGCTCGGCGTCATCGGCATCGTCCTCGTCATCCTCGTCGTGTGGGCCGGCTATTTGTACATGACGGCCGGCGGGGATCCGCAGAAAGCCGTTCGGGCCAAGAACATCATCAAGAACGCCGCGATCGGCCTCGTGATCGCCTTGTCCGCCTTCACCATCACCCAGTTCATCCTGTCGCGGCTGGAATCCGCGCTCGGCCTGAGCGGCGCCATCAGCCAGTCGTCCGCGGCGCGCTACCAGGAACCCTTGGCCGCCGCGCTGAACGGCAAGGTGATCCAGGACCATTATCCGGAGCGCGACGCCCTGGACATTCCGCGCAACACCATGATCATGGTCACGTTCGTGGATCCTATTTATCCCTCGTCCGTCATTCAAAACTACGGCAGCAATCCCTCGTCGACGGACCTCAATGCCGACGACGTCAAGATCTACGCAACCGCCGCCGGACAGACGACGGCCCTCGGCTCCGCGGCGGTTTCCGTCGGCATGAGCGCCGACCACCGCATCTTCACGTTCAAGCCGAGGCAGCTGCTCGGGAACGACGCGGCGGACACCAATTACACCGTGGCCCTCCTGCCGGGCATCGAGAACGACAAGCAGACGAAGATTTTCGGCAGCGGCTCTCCGGGGTATGCCTGGACGTTCACCGTGACGACGACGGTGGATTTGACGCCGCCGCACGTGGTGTCCGTGGTGCCGGCCGCCGCGAGCGAGCAGGCCCGCAACGTGACGGTGGAGATCACCTTCAACAAGGCGATGGATCCGATGACGGCCTCGGGCTTTTACGCCGCGGGCGACGCCGGAAAACAGTTCACGGACATCACCGTCGCGGCAGGGGCGGGCGCCGGCACGCCGGTGAACGGCGCCTTCGCGATCAGCAACGGCTACCGCACGGTCGATTTCACGGCGGACGACGCCTGCGCGCAGGACGCCTGCCAGGACGTCATCTATTGCCTGCCGGCGTCGCAGGCCATCCGCGTGACGGCGCGGGCGGCGAGCGTCTGCGCGGCGAAGGACGCCGCGTGCGCGGCGCAGAATCCGTCTTCGCCGCCGCAGGCGGTCCTCGTCAACGGCGCCTACGACGGCCTGGCGGACGCGGCGGGAAACTCCCTGGACGCCGGCGAGAACGCCGGCGCGGGCGATGGCGTGGCCGACGGTCCGGACAAGGACAGTTACGTCTGGAGCTTCACGACCGACAACGCCATTGACAACCGTTCGCCGTCCCTGACGTCCCTCGCGCCGTCCATCCTGCACCCGATGACGGCGCCGGACGCGCCCGTGCAGCTCGCCTTCAGCATGCCGATGAAGACGGACACCCTGGTCGACAGCAACGTCTCCCTGTGGCCGGACCCGTATTACGCGACGTGGTTCCTGGCCCGATCGGCAGGGTATGGCGCGGACGGCAAGCCGGTCGCCGCCGGCGGAAACGTCGACCACACCGAGGTGACGCTCGAGCATCCGCCGTTCATCCCGTGGGACGCGACCGCGAAGAACGCCGCGTCGCAGGATTATTATCCGGTCGTGACGAAAGACGTGCGCGGCATCAACCAGTTCTGCTATTTCCCCGCGCTCGGTCCCGGCTATGATTCGGCCACGGGCGCCACGACCGGAACCTGCGCCGTAAGCCCGTCCGCGCCCTATTGCTGCAACGGTCAGCCGCAGGCGTCCGCCTGCCACGCGCCGAAATCCAACACGGACCTGCCCGACACGTCGAGCTAAATCGCATGCGCCGTCCCCGCCTTTCCACGCTTCTCGGTTTCCTCTCGGTCCTCATCCTCGGGGCCGGTCTTGCGGTTCCCGCCTTCGCGCAGACGACGGGCGGTCCGTTGGCGAGCGGCTTTGCCGCGTTTATGGCCGACGCCGGCTTCACCGCGCAGGCGTCCCTGCCGCTCATCATCGCCCGTCTCATCCGCACGGCCATCACCTTCCTCGGCATCCTCGCCGTCGGTTTCGTCCTGTACGGCGGCTTTCTGTACATGACCGCCGGCGGCGACCAGGCGCGCGTGAAGAGCGCCAAGTCCGTCCTGATCAATGCGCTGATCGGCCTGGTCATCGTCCTCTCTTCGTTCGCGATCGCCTCCTTTGTCATCGGCCGGCTGGAGGCGGCCGTCAACGCGGCGGCGGGCATCACGGGAGGGGACACGGGCTGCACGACGGGGAATTGCAATTTGGACGGCAAAGTGGATCCCGCCCACACGTTCGCCGTGAAGGATTGGAACCAGGCCTGCGGCGGGCTGCTGCGCAATTTCCAGCCGCAGTTCACGTTCACGCAGAACGTGTCCGCGGCGGACGCGACGAACGGCTCCGTCCGGGTGACGGACGCCAATGGCGCGGCGGTGCCGGGCGTCTTCGCCGTGTCCGGCTCCGTCCTGACGTTCACGCCGCAGGCGGCGTGCCCGGGCCCGAACCCGGGGCCGGGGAGCGAGCGCTGTTTTGACGCGAACGCCACCTACGGCCTCGTGTTCAACGCGAACGCCTTCAAGAGCGCCACCGGCGCCGCGCTGTCCTGCGGCGGCGGGTTCACCGCCTGCGCCGTGTCGTTCACGACCGGCGACAAGATCGACGTGTCCGCGCCGACCGCCGTGATGACGCTGCCCGGCGCATCCGGCACGTCGGCCTCCGTCGGCGACATCGTGCCGCTGCAGGTGGAAGTCAAGGACGACGTCGGCGGATCCCTTGCCCGGTTCTTCGCCCAGGATTCCGCCGCGCCCGTGTTCGCCGCGGGGCTGTCCGACAGCACGGCGGGCAAGGTGGCGCCCGACAATCTCTTTTCGACGGATGCGGATCACTGGAACACGGCCGGATACGCGCCCGGGCGCATGGACGTGTGGGCGTCGGCCAGCAACTGCGCCGGCCACACGGCGGCGTCCGCGCCCGTCCCCGTGACGCTGACGTCCGCGTTGTGTTCCGACGGCCAGCTGGACAACGGCGAGACGCAGGTGGACTGCGGCGGGCCCAATTGCGGCGCCTGCGCGGGAGGTGCGTGCAGCGCGGCGCAGCCGTGCGCCGCCGGCCTGACCTGCAAGGACGGCGCCTGCGTCAGCACGCCGCGCATCGACGCGGTTACGCCGGGCGACGGCGCGCCGGGCGACTACGTCACCATCGCCGGCGTCGGCTTCGGCGCCACTCCCGGCACCGTCATCTTCCTGGGCGATCCGACCAAGCCGACGGACGCCGTCACGGCGGACGTTCCGTCATGCGGCACGCCCTGGACCGACACGCAGGTCATCGTCGCCGTGCCCGCGCTCGCCAAGAGCGGCCCGATCGAGCTGCGCGCGGCCGCGTATGCGACGGACCATACCAAGGCGGACCGCACCGACGATACGTTCGGCGCGCATCTTTCCGATTTCCAGGTGGATGGCGTCAAGCGGCCCGGGCTGTGCGAGATTTCACCGCAGAGCCAGACAACCGCGACGGCCGTGACGCTGCAGGGCATCAATTTCGGCGCGAGCCAAGGGGACTCGACGGCCTATTTCGGCAACTTTCTGCCCACGGCGTTTGGCGCGTGGACGCCGACCACCATCGGCCTGACGTCCCCGCAGCTGCCGGAGCGCGCGTACCAGGTGCAGGTCTTTACCGGTAATCGGACCTGTGCGAGCGGGACGAAGGCCGGCGCCGCCTGCTCGGCGGACGCGGACTGCCCGAGCAGCACCTGCGTCTCCACGCGCGAAGGGTCGAACACGCTCGATTACACGGCGAAGCCGCCGTCGGCGCAAACCGCTCCGGCCATCGTGTCCGTCGACACGGGATGGAAGGCCTGCAGCGACGCCTCCGGCGCCGGCCTGGCAGGGACGCATTGCGTTTCCGACGGCGAGTGCGGAGCGGGGAAATGCGCGGCGACGCCCACGTGGGGACCGGACGGCCAGTATGTGACGGTCACCGGCCTGCACTTCGGCACGGCGGGGCAGGTGAAGTTCCGCGACGCCGCGGGAACCGTCACGCCCGCCGGCGTCGATTTCCCGTCCACCTGCAGCGCGACGGCCTTGTGGAGCGACACGTCGGCCATCGTAAAAATCCCGAGCGTGCCCGTCGGCGCGTACAAGATGTTCGTGGACCGCGGCGGCGTGGATTCGCCCGACGTGGACATGCAGGTGGTCCCCGGCTCGCCGGGACCAGGCATCTGCCGCATCGATCCGGTCAGCGGCCCCGCCAGCACGCTCGTCAAGCTCTACGGCGACTCCTTCGGCACGGGAACGAACCGCGTCGTCTTTTCGTCGCAGAAGCCGGCGGATCAGCAGGGCGTCAGCGCGCAGGAATCGGATGCGCAGGTGCCCGTCGGGGCCGTCACGGGGCCGGTCGTCTACGAGCGCACGGCGCCCGACCATTTCGTTTCCAACGGCGTCGCCTTCACGGTCGGCAGCTGCGCCTCCGCGGCCGCCGGCGCCATTGCCTGTCCGACGGGGACGCAATGCTGTTCGAACGGCACGTGCGCCGAATCTTGCCCGACGCCGCCCGTGCCGGCGCATTACGCCTACCGGTTCTCCACCGGCCCGATCCCCGTCGCGCCGAACGTCATCGTCGCCTGCCGTCCGAAGGACGGCCTCGCGTCGCCCGCGCCGTGGGAAGGATGGAGCAAGCCGGCCGCCGTGTGCCCGGAGGCGCCGGTGCAGGCGCAGTTCGACCGCAAGATGGATCCGGCGTCCCTGGTCGGCCCCCACGTCCTCGTGCAGGAATGCACGGGCAGCGATCCGCAGGACCCGTGCGCGACGGTCGGCGCGCCCTTGCCCGGCGACATGGCGCCGGGCTCCGTCACGGCGCAGTCGTTCCAGTGGAAGCCCGCGCAAGCGTTCCAGGCCAGCCACACGTACCAGGTGACGTTGCCGGCGGCGGATTTCGTCTCCGCGAGCGATATCAATGCCGACGGCGTCGAAACCGGGCGCGTCCGACTGCCGCAGGATTCCCACTGGCGCTTCACGACCGCGCCGGACAACGCCGCCTGCAAGGTCGGCTCCCTGATGCTGGTGCCGCACACGTTCACGGCGGTCCAGCCGAGCCCGCCGGCGGTGGATTACTACGCGACGCCGATTTCCGCGGGCGATCCCTGCGTGCCCTTGGCGTGCGACGCGAGTTACCAAATGCAGTGGGACGATGATCATCCCAATCAGGTCGTCCTTTCCGGTCCGACGGCCAAGGATGCGCAGGGCCGCGCCCTGTCATGCGACAACCACGCTTCGGTCAATGCCCAGATTTCGGACAATGGCACACATTCCGCCAATATCACCGCGACGCTGACCGCGGCGGGCCAGGCGAACAGGCCCAGCGACACGGCCACGCTCATCACGGATTTCGCCAAGCCGAAGGTGACGGAAGACTGGCCCGCGTGCAACACGGCCTGCGTCAATGCGCAGATCGGCGCCAGCTTCAACGTCGCCATGAACGACGCCTTCACGCCGGATACGGTTCTGCTGTACCGATGCACGAACGCCGTATGCGACCAGAAAACCCAGGAGGCGCTGCCGAACGGTTCCGTCTCCTACGGCCCCGCAAACGCCAGTCCCGCATCCGTCGCGCGCTTGACGGTGAGCCTCGGGACGGAACGGTTGGCGAAGGACACGTATTACCAGGTCGTCATCAAAGGCAGCGCGAGCGCCGTGCAGAGCGGGGCGCCGCTTTCGGAGTCCTACGCCGGCCAGGACTACGCGTGGATCTTCCGCACGAAGAACGACGACCAACCCTGCAGCGTCGACCGTGTGGACGTCTATCCCGCGCAGGCGCAGGCGCAGGCCCTCGGACAGCGGACGTCCTTCGGCGCCGTGCCGGTCGGCGCG
The DNA here is from genome assembly GCA_021789915.1 of bacterium. Lineage (GTDB taxonomy): Bacteria > Patescibacteriota > Patescibacteriia > UBA9934 > GWF2-40-263 > JAJYIV01. The sequence goes on from JAJYIV010000012.1 coordinate 12,093, forward strand.
CCGGACGATTGTTCCCCAAACGGCGAGCGCCTCGACGCCGCGGCGTATGCCTGGAGCTCGTGGGCGGCCGCCGACCAGCCGGATTTGGATGCCGGCAAAGGCGACGCGAACCGCGTGGCGGACATGCTTTCGGCGCCTCCGGGCCCGGCGGGCGCCATCATGAGCTATCCGTCCGTCGGCCGCCTGCCGGCCTGGTGCACGTCGCAATGCCTGGACGCCGGCGCCGCGCGCTTCCTGCCGTTCACGACGGACGCATCGGGAGCCTCTCTTCCGTCCGGCGTTGCGTTCTGCGCGCCCGACTCGACGCCCGCCGATCCAGGGAAATGCCTTGCGGTCTGCGGCGACGGCATCGTGGAGGCGGGGGAGGATTGCGACCCGCAGGCGGAGCCGTGGAAGAGCCATCCGGGATCCTGCACGAACAACTGCCTGAATGCCGGCGTCCCGCCCTGCGTGCCGGATCCGACGACCGGCCATTGCACGCAAGTCGCCTATTGCGGGGATGGGCAGCCCAATGAAGCGGGGAAGAGCTGCGATCCGGAAGCGGAGCCGTGGAAGAGCCATCCGGGATCCTGTACGGACCACTGTCTGCTGGCGGGCAACGGCGACGCGAACACGTGCGGCAATGACAAACTGGAACCGGAACTCGGCGAAGCGTGCGACCCGAATGCGGAGCCGTGGAAGAGCCAGCCCGGCTCGTGCGCCAGCCGGTGCGTGAATGCGGGATCCGCTTCCTTCCCGTCAGGGTACGAGAGCGTCTGCGGAGACGGCAACGCCTCCGAGCCCGGGAAGGAATGCGATCCGCAGGCCGATCCGTGGAAGAGCCATCCCGGCACATGCCATCCGACGACCTGTCTGAATGCCGGCGTCCCGTCCTGCGTGCCGGATCCGACGACCGGCCATTGCACGCAAGCCGCCTATTGCGGCGACGGGCAGCCCAATGAAGCGGGGAAGAGCTGCGATCCGGAAGCGGAGCCGTGGAAGAGCCATCCGGGATCCTGCACCAGCGACTGTCTGCTCGCCGGCGCCTCCTTCCGTTACTCCACCTATTGCGGAGACGGAACGATCGGCGCCGGCGAAGAATGCGATGCGCCGACGCTCGGCAGGACGGGCCCCTTCGGCGTCTCGCAGATCGATGAAACGGCGCCGCAGGAAGTCGATGCCAGCGCGAAATGCCAGCAGCCGTCCGGCTCCGCCGGCGCGGCCAACACGGCCTGCGCCCAGATCCAGGCCGGCGTGAACGGGACGGTGGACGCAACCGGCGCCGTGACGCCGATGCCGTCCAAATCCGGCTCGGCGTTCCTGTCGCTGCAATGTTCGTGCACGACGGACGCCTCATGCGGCGGAACCGTGGACGGCTGCGGCGCGGGCGGCTGCTGCGCCGAGCGTCCGGCCCTGACGGCGGACGTCTGGCCGCTGAACCAGAGCTCGAATGTCTGCCGCAACACGGCCCTGCACGTCGCCTTCACGCGGAAGATGGACGAAGCGTCCTTCAAGCCGTTTGGCGTGTGCTCCGCCGATCCGACGACGAGATGCGCGGACGACGCGGCCTGCTCCCAGGCCAACAAGGGGAGCTGCGTCCCGTCGGGGAATGTCACGCTGGAAGCGGTGTCCGTGCGCGTCTGCTCGCATGACGCGCAGACGGCCTGCGCGTCGGACGGCGATTGCGGGCAAGGCGCCTGCCTGCCTGCCGCCGCGCCGTCTTCGCCGGACCTGTGCGCGGCCGCCGGCGGCGCGCAGAAGGTCGCTCCCGCGACGACGACCGGTTTCCTCGACCGCCTGTTCAAGGCCGTCAGCCGATTCTTCACCATGCCCTTTGCGCACGCGGCCGACGCGACGGCTCCGCTGCGCTGCATCGTCCCGGCGACGTTCTCGCTGGTGTCGAACGGGAGCGGGGACAACGTCGACATCGGCCTGACGTCGCCCCTGGCGGCGGGGGCGACCTATCGGATCGTCGTGCAGGGGGCGCCGGATGATGCGGCGGCGGCGAAAGTCGGCGTCCTGTCGGCAAGCCAGGTGACGATGGACGGAACGCTCCAGCGGCCGTCCGACTTGCCGGCGGGAAGTTTCGTGCAGACGGAGTTCACGACCGGCTCCGACATCTGCACCATCGACGCGATTTCCGTCGCGGACACGGGCCGGACCAGGTGGCAGGATCCGCAAAGCCACGACGTCGGCCTGCTCACGGCACCGAACGATCCGCACGGCCTCGTCGCCGAGGCCCTGACGCGCGGCGGCACGCAGGAAATCCAGCCGATCCCGAACGTGTATGCCTGGGATTGGAGCTGGCTGAGCAGCATCCCCGACGCCGAGAAGGACAATGTCGTTACGGTCCGCACGGGCGCGTGCTCGATGGACGGGACGACGGCCTGTTCGACGGACGCGGATTGCGGCGTGAAAAACGGCACGGACCTCGGCGTCTGCGCGAAGGACGCGTCCGTCATCGCTCTGGCGGGAGGCGCGAACGGCCAGGAAACCGTTACGGCCGAGACGACGGTGACGAAGGGATCGACCTGCACGGATCCGAAAGACCCGTCGACGTGCGCCCCGAAGGGCCTGCCGGCCGTCGGCACGATGAACGAAGGCGATCTCCTGATGACGGCGCTGCTGTGCCAGGACCCGGATCCGAACGCCCATCCGTACGTCGCCAAGTCCGGGTACTCCTTCCTCTACTGCCGCGACGCAGGCGACCCATCCACGGAGGCCGACGATCTGCCCGCGCTGACCATCGCCGACCAGGGGGGCATGCGTTCCTTCGGCGGCATCGTCTACGACGCGCTGTTCACGCTGCAGGGCACGCATGACGGCCTGGGCGTGCGCGTGGTGCCCAATCCCGGCTACCTTTCGCCGCAAGCGTGGTACGTGCAGCAGGGATTCACCGGCACGCCGACTCCGGCCGCGGTGGACGGCTATCCGGCCGTGCAGGACGCCAACACGTGGTACGTGGCGGCGCCCAACCTCAAGGACGGCGTGATATATCCGAACATCTACGTCATCTCCTACAACGCGGATGCCGGCGCCGCGTCGCGCCAGGCCTTCCAGAACATCCTGTCCACCTGGAAGTTCAACGCCACGTTGAACGCGGAGGGCGCGCTTCCGGTCGTGACGGACCTCAATCTCTGCCGCCCCGCGAGCGGCGTCGGATTCATCAAGGGACCGAACGGCCCGTATCTTTCGTGCTCCTGGGACGGCGACTGCCTGGACCAGTGCGTTCCGAGCAAGGTCTGCTCGAACGATTCCTCCCGGACGTGCGCGAAGGACGGCGATTGCGGCGCCGGGAACGCGTGCCAGGACGCGAAGCGGTGCAGCGTCTCGGGCGGCGCATGCGCGAGCGACGCGGATTGCGCGATGGGGCCGGGCAAGGCGTACTGCGATGCGGGGAAGGCGAAGCTGCGGCGCGACCAGCAGCGCCTCATCGACCTTGCCGGCATCCGCACGACCATGGACCGCTACGGCAGCGTCGCCAGGCACTGCTCCATCACCAAGACGAAGCGCTGCGCCGCCAATGCGGACTGCGGCGCCGGCGACGGCGCGTGCGTCGCCGGCGTGCCCGATCTGACGGCCGGCACGTTCGTGCGCACCCAGGCGGTCAGCGCCTGGCCCTCCTGGGCCTCGACGCTCGGCAACGCCCTGGGCGTCGCCCTGCCGCAGGATCCGCTGAACCAGTTCTACGGTTGCACGGCGGGCCGCTGCTCGAACGCCATGTCGCAGGCGTGCGCGACGGACGCGGACTGCGGAACGGGGAACACGTGCGTCGCCTCCTACGATCCCGCGAGCTGCTTCGACAGCACGTCGTCGCTTTTCCAGTGTCCGGCGGGCTCGCACGTCTACGCGTTCCAAAGCTTCAGCGGGGAAACCTACAACCTGTTCGCGGAATTGGAGAGCCGCCAAGGCGTGTGGGCCGATCCGATCGGCGGCGGCCGATGCTCCGTTTCGGGCGCCCGATGCTCGACGGACGCCGATTGCACCGCCACGGCGACGGAAACGTGCCTGAACAACGGGACGGTATACGCGGGCGGCGCGGCGGCCCTGTCGCGCGCCATGGGCGTCTGTTCCGGCTCCGGCACGGCCTGCACGACGGACGGGACGGTGACGTGTCCTCCGTCCGGAGGAACCTGCGTTTCCGGAAGCATGCCGTCAGGCTTCACGCCGGACGCGGCCTTCTGCAAGTCCGGTCCAAACGGCGTGATCGGCTCGTCCACCGTGTGCGGCGACGGCATCAGGGGGCCGGGCGAGGTCTGCGAGATCGGCGACACGAAAGTCGCAACGGGCGCGTGCACGGGCGGAACGAATGCGCCGTGCACGTCCGACGGCGATTGCGCGAGCGGACAGACGTGTACCAAGTTGTGCACGAGCGGCTTTTACGACGCCACTTGCGTGAACAAAGGCGGCACATGCCAGTGGAACATTCCGGCCGCATCTTCCTGCCTAGCCTACCAGTGCGGAAACGGCGTCAAGGAGCCGGGCGAGGATTGCGACGACGGCGCCAAGAACGGCACCTACGGCGACCAGTGCGGCACGAATTGCAAATGGGCCGTGAACGGGGGAACGGGCGTTTCCTATTGCGGCGACGGCTATCTCTCGGCCGGCGAGCAGTGCGACTGCGGCAGCGCGAAGACGTTCGCCTTCAACGCCTCGGCCAAAACGTGGACGAATAACAATCCGTCAGCCAGCTGGTCGCGGGCGAAGGGATGCACGGTTCCGAACGGCGTGTACCAATCCGACCCGAACGGCGTGTCGTGCACGTCGGATTGCCTCCTGCCGGGCCCCTCCTGCGGCGACGGCGTCGTCCAATCATCAAACGAGGCGTGCGAAAAGGGTCAGACGCAGAGCAAGCCTGGACTGTGTTCGGATCAGACGACGGGATGCACGAAGGACGCCGACTGTCCTGCGGGAACAAAAACTCAGTCCGTTTCATATTCTGGGTCCGACTGTACAGGGACGGCACAAGACTACAACGCAAACTCGGAAGATGGCTCTTCCGAGAAATGCATTAACGGCTCGCTTTATCTAACGACGGAAGCGGCCGGCACTTGCACGCTGTGCGTCGACAGCCATGTGTGCGTCAAGGGAGATCCCGCCCAACTCGGCCACGTCTGCAATCCCGCTCGGAACGGCGCCGACTGCAATTCGTCCGGCCAAAGCGACGGCGTGTGCAGCGCGGACACATACCCGCTCGCGCGCACGCAGACGTGCAATCCTCCCGGCTCGAAAGACGCGAGCGGAACATCGAATCAGTGCCAGTGGTCGACCTGGACGGATTGCTTGGCATCCAATTTGCCGTCCTGCGGCGACGGCATCAAGGACGGCTCGGAACAATGCGACGACGGCGCCAAGAACGGCCCCGGCGACTCCTGCACGACCCAGTGCAAATGGAACGTGTGCGGCGACGGCGTGGTCGGCATCCATCAGGATGGGACGCAGGAAGCGTGCGACCGAGGTTCCCAAAACGGCGTCGCCTGCACGCCCGGTTACGGCAGCACCTGCTCGTACTGCGACACGTCCTGCCATCTCGTGACGCTCTCGGGCGCCTTCTGCGGCGACAACAAGATCCAGGCGCCGGCGGAAACGTGCGACGGCACGGCCGTGCCGTGGTCGTGCACGCATACGGATGCGACGACGGGAGCGCTGGTGTATGACAGCTCCTGTCCGCAGAACGGCACGTCCAGCGCCTGCCCGTCGAGGGATTCGTGCCAAAAAACCGGCATCTGCAATGGCGGCGACAAGAACGGCGCGATCTGCACGGCGGATGCGAATTGCGACGCGGGCGGAACCTGCGCCTTCCCGACGTGCGCGTCCGACTGCTCATCCAGCTGTCCGTACACGTATTCCATCACTCCCGTCAAAATCCTGCCGGCGGTCGCGAATCCGACGCCGCAGGACAGCGTGGACCTGTACAGTTCCGATTCGACGAATTCGCCTTCGGGCGGCTTGCTCCAGATCCCCGGCTGTACGGCTGGCGCCTCGCTGGTGGCGGACGTGGACACGTCGAAGATGATCTTGCCAACTGTTGATATTGTCTTCGTGACGGACTTGTCCGGGTCGATGGGGAACGGTCCCGGATCCAAAACAGCGGCCGTTCAACAGTCCATCAAGGACGCCCTCCCCAATCTCTTCGGCAGCTACGCGCAGGCGCAGATGCACATCGGCCTCGTATCGTTCAGCGGCCTCCAAAACGGCATTTGCGTGAATACGTCGACGGATGCATGCGCGAATTATCTTCCCGCGACGCCAACCGGCCCTGATTGTACGAACCATCTGTGCGACGCAATGTCCCAGGAACTCATGAAGGCCACTGTGGATCAGTACTGGGCCGATCCGAATGGTGACACTCCGACACTTGACGGCTTGAAAAAGGCGCTCGATGTTCTCAATTACGCAGGGGCGCCGAGCAATCGGCTTGCGTTCGTCGTGCTGCTGACGGATGGGAGTCCAAACCACGTACAGGACGTCGCCGACGTGCGCAATCTGATCAAAGCGAACATGAACACGTATTTCTTCTCGGCCATCATAGGCAGCGATGCAGACTTGCAAGGTTTGGGGGCCCATATGTCGAGCGATATGTGTGGCGTGGACATATCCCAACCCGTTGCGGTTTGTACAGGAACTCAGAATCCCTGTTCAGACGATCAGGAGTGCAATATGAGTCATAACCAGAGCTGCGATGGCAATGTCCAGTGGGAACAGACTGGCGATTGCCGGGCGAACGAAGGCATACAATTCGCCTACCACGCTTCGGACAGTTCCGGCATCGCAACCATGTACACGAACATCGAGGACGCGATCCAGCAGCTCATCAAGCCACGAGTTACGTACGGCGTGCAGACGTGCACACAAGGAAAGATCGGCCAGCTGTGTTCCGTTCCTACGGACTGTGACTCGTCTTCCGGCTCGGGAGACGGCAAATGCACCGCCACCTTTTCCTCCGGCACGATCCAGTCCGGAACGCAGGTGCCGTTCCCGTTCCCGCAGGGCTTCAAATGCCAGTCCACGCCGTCCACCGTCCCGTTCTCCGTAAAGTTCGGCGGAGGAACCGTCTCCATCGGCAACGTGAAACTGACGTATTGTCCGACGCGCTAATTTTGCCCGCCCTTTGTCATCCCGAACGAAGCGAGGGATCTGTCAGATTCTTCGTCGGAGCCTGCCCTGAGCGAAGTCGAAGGGACTCAGAATGACAAAAGGAGAAGCACTATGGATGGTCAACAACCGTACGACTACGGATACCCTTCGCCCGCGGCGCGTCCGCGCCTGCCGCGTTTGGCGTTGGTCGGCATCGGGATCGGCGCGCTCGCCGTCATCGGCTTGGTCGCGTTTTTTGCGACGCGCCCGCATACGCCGCACCTCAACCCCACGCTCGTGAACGCGACGCGCCAGGTCGCGAGCGCGTGCGCGGGCGCCCAGGACCAGGCAACCTGTCAGGCCGCCCGGCTCGCCCAGGTCGCGCAGGCGTCCGGCGACATGGCGGCCTGCGCCAGCCTGTCGGGCCAGGCATTCGACAATTGCGCGTGGGGCGTCGCGAGCGCGAAGAAGGATCCGTCGCTGTGCCAGCAGATCAAGGATGCGTCGCAACAAACGCAATGCCGCTACGGCGTCATCACGCAGCAGGCCATCGATGCGAAGGACGAGAAGGTCTGCCAACGGCTGTCCGACAAGCAGGAGCAGGCGGCCTGCGTGGAGCGAGTGAGTCCGACGACGGCGGACAATTGCGCCGCGCGCGGCGGATCGGCGGACCAGTGCGCGTATTTGAAACTCCTCGCGTCCATCACGCCGACCTCGGATCCGTCCGCGTGCGATGCGCTCACGAATCCCGACCAAAAAAGCGGATGCCTGGAAGCCGTTTCGGCGGCCCAGCTCGTCGATTCAGACGGCGACGGGCTCCCCGATGCGGCGGAAGCGAAGCTCGGAACGGATCCGCACAATCCCGACACGGACGGCGACGGACTGACGGACGGACAGGAGGTCTACATCTATCACACCAATCCGCTCAATCCGGATACCGACGGCGATGGGTTTTCGGACGGGGTGGAAGTGAAGAACGGCTTTAACCCGAACGGAGCGGGGACATTAAAATAGAAGGAGAGAACTGTTATACTACCGGCGTATGTTCGAAAATGTCTCGCCTTCCGAGCCGGAAGACATGTTCGCCAAAATCGACGGGCCGACGCCGGTTCCGCCGACGGTTCCTCCGCCCGCTCCGGCAGGCTCGGGAACTTCCCCCGGGTCTCTGAACTCCCCCAGACCCCCTCTTGAAAAAGAGGCCGGCGGCCTGCATGAACTCCCCCAGACCCCCTCTCCGAGAGAGGGGGATGGCGCTGTTCGGAAGAACACCCCCTCTTACGAAGAGGGGGCAAGGGGGAGTTCTGCTCCCGCGCCGCTTCCGTCTTCGTCTCTCGGTTCCGGCAGCATGCCATGGAAGGGCATCGTCGTTGCCTTGATCGTCCTCGTCGTGATCGGCGCCGGCGGGGTCTTGTCGTATTTCCTGTTGGCCGCCCGTTCGGCTCCCGTGCCGCCTGCACCGGCGCCCTCGCCTGCGGCTCCGGTCAACGGCGCCTTGACCGTGCCTGGCGGTTCGGGACAGACACAAGCGCTTGCCCCTACGGTACCGTCCTCGCCGCCGCCGCCTCCGCCGCCGGCCGTCGATAGCGATCATGACGGCCTGACGGATGCCCAAGAAGCAAAATTGGGCACGGATCCGAACAATCCCGATACGGACGGCGACGGGTTGACGGACGGGCAGGAAGTGAACGTGTATCACACCAATCCCCTGAATCCCGATACGGACGGCGATGGCTATAGCGACGGCGTGGAGGTGAAGAACGGGTACAATCCGAACGGGCCGGGAAAGATGCCGTCTCTGGTTCCTTAGAGGTGGCGGCATCCCGAGGCCAGCAGGCCGAGGGATCCCCGTCGAAGTCCTCGCATCCGTCTTGCCGCGTGCCTATGCCCGAACCCGCCATGCAAATGCCGCCCGACGTCCAGACGGCCGGTCCCCAACCGGCCATCTTTACGATGCCCGAGCGCTACCGGGGCGGGGCTGCAGGCACGCCCGTGGTCGTTCCCAAGCCAGATCTTCCCGTCAAGCCGCCGATGCCCGTCCAGCCTCCCAAGCCCGCGCCAAAACCCGTCCCGCCTCCGCTTCACGGCAAACCGCATGGCAAGGTGGCCATCCTCGTCGGCATCGGCGTCCTGCTGGTTCTTGGCATTGCCGGGTTTTTCGTCCTGCGCACGACGGCGCTTCCGCCGCCGGCATCCACGCCGGTGGCAAGCACGCCGCCCGTGCAGCCTACGCCTCCTCCCACGCCGCCCGTGCAGCCTACGCCTCCTCCCACGCCGCCCGCCCCCGTCGCAGGCGCCGCGCTCCGCCCCGGCACGGATTCCGATTCCGACGGGTTGACGGACGTGGAAGAAACCGTGCTCTACAACACGGATCCGCATTTGCCGTCCACGAACGGCAGCGGGTATCTCGACGGCAATGACGTGTTCAACTTGTATGATCCGAAAGTCGCGCCGCCGCCCGGATGCCGGGTCGATTGCCCCAACACCCTTCGGGCCTACGGCGTCACTAAGCCCTTCAGCACGTCTTTTTCGTCCGCCGCCCCGTTGCCGTACGTGATCGACTACCCGACGATCTGGACGCCGACGGCCGTTGCAAGCGATCCGCTTGGCGTATCCTTTGCCGCCACGACGGGGGAGACGGTGACGGTCGACGTCGCGCCCAAGGCGGATCCGGCGCAAAGCCTGGCCGATTGGTATGCGGCGCAGAAATTGACGGGAGGCCGCCCCTTCACGACGAAAGGCGGGCTCTCCGCGATCGCGTCCGACGATCAACTGACGGTATACGTTGACGCCAAGGCGGATGTCCTGACGCTGCATTACGATGCGGGCATCAAAGGAACCATCGATTACCTGACGACGTTCAAGATGATGCAGAACAGCCTGAAGCTCAAGTAATGCCAGCCGCATGTCCCGTCTCGCCGCCGATCTCAATCAAACGTCGTTGCGCGGCGGTCAGCGCCTCACGTCCCGCGATCTTGCACGGACGTGCGCAGCCGTCGCGAAAGCCGTTCGCCTTCGGCGGCCCATGCGCGTGTCCGTCGCTTTCGTTTCGGAGGCTGAAATCCGCCGGCTCAACAAGGCATATCGCCGCAGGAATGCCGTGACGGATGTCTTGTCGTTTGGAGATGGGGAAGCGGGACAGCTTGGCGAGGTGCTGATCTGTTTTGCCCAAGCCCGTCGCCAGGCGCGCGCACTCGGACACCCCGTGCGCCAGGAAGCGCTGTTCCTGCTCGTGCACGGCCTGCTGCACCTCTTCGGCTACGACCACGAACGGCCCATCGACGCCCACCGCATGTTCCCCCTCCAGTCCCGCATCCTGGACTCCCTCGGCATCGATGCGCGCCTATGATTCCGTTCGACGCCCACCGCCTTGCCAAGAGTTTCTCCGACGCCATGCGCGGCATTCTTTTGGTGTTCAAGGAGGAACAAAGCTTTCGCATCCAGGTGCTTGCCGGGGCCGGCGTGCTTGTTTGCGCAGCGGCGCTGCGCGCGTCGCCTCTCGAATGGCTTGTCCTTCTGGCCGTCATCGGGGCCGTCCTGTCCCTGGAGCTTGTCAACAGCGTGTTCGAGCGGGTGATCGACGCGTTCAAGCCGCGGCTGCATCCGGCCGTGCGCGACATGAAGGACATCATGGCCGGCGTCGTCCTCATCGCGTCGCTCATCGCCGCCGTGGTTGGACTGTTCGTCTTCGTCCCCCGCCTTGCGCCGTTTTTTCGGCCTCTTGGTCTTGGGTGAACAAGTAGGTTATACTGGGGCATCTTGAACTTCGCGTATGGCGGAAGAATTGTACGCCGGCCTGGACATCGGCTCCTACGCGGTGCGCATCGCGGTAGGCAAGGCCGTCCCCGGGCCTGACGGGAAGGAACAAATCCACGTCGTCGGCGCCGTCGAAGTCCCTTCGGGCGGCGTCGCCAAAGGGGCCGTGACCGACATTGAGGAAGCGGTTTCTTCGGTTTCCAAAGCCCTGGAGCAGGCGGAGCGCTTAACAGGGCTGCCGGTGAACGCGGCGTGGGTCGGCATTTCCGGGACGCACATCCTGGCGCAGGAAAGCCGCGGCGTCATCGGGGTCGCCAGGCCGGACGGGGAAATCCGCGAGGAAGACGTCGAGCGCGTCATCGAGGCGGCCCGCACGGTGGCCACGCCGCCCAACTACGAAATCATCCACGTCATCCCGAAGAGCTTCATCGTCGACGGCCAGCGCGGCGTGAAGGATCCGGTGGGGATGCACGGCACGCGCCTGGAGGTGGACGCCCTGATCATCCAGGGGCTGTCGTCGCAGATCAAGAACCTCACGAAGTGCATCTATCGCACCGGATTGGACATCGAGGATTTGGTTTTCTCCATCCTCGCGACGTCCGAAGCCGTCATCACGTCGCGGCAAAAGGAGCTCGGCGTCTGCGTCGTAAACCTTGGATCGACGACCACGTCGTTGGCCGTTTTCGAGGAAGGGGACATCCTGCACACGGCCGTCCTGCCGGTCGGCAGCGACCATGTGACGCGCGATCTCGCCGTGGCGCTGCGCACGTCCATCGACGTGGCGGAGCAGGTGAAGCTGCGGTATGCGACGTGCCTGCCGGAGACGGTCGGCAAGAAGGAAATAATCGACCTGGCGGAGTTCGGCGTCGAGGAGGCGGAACATGCGGAGCGCTCATTCGTGGCGAAAGTGGCGCAGGCGCGCATGCAGGAGATCTATGAAAAAATCGACGCGGAACTGGAGAAGATCGACCGCTCGGGCATGCTGCCCGCCGGCATCGTCCTGACGGGCGGCGGCGCCAAAATCGCCGGGTGCGTCGAGGCGGCGAAGCACGCCTTGCGCCTGCCGGCCACGATCGGCACGGCGCTCGGCATCAACTCCGTGATCGACCGCGCGCACGACCCCGCCTTGTCCACGTCCGTCGGCCTCGTTTTGTGGGGGCACAATATCCGCGGCGCATCCCCAGGGGGGGGCGTGGCCGGACTTCTGTCCAGACTGAAAGGCATTGGCCGCCTGGGCGAAGGCATCAAAAAAATCCTGCGCTCGTTCAAGCCGTGACCTCCCCTCAAAAGCCGTCCTTCCGGACCGGCTTTTCGTATTGGCAGGGGAGGGGTTGACAACCATTTGACAGTTGTCGATGCGCGAGTCAAAAATGTACCCGTATGGCGGCTGGGGGAACACATAATTTGTTCAGATTGACGATATGGGTGAAGTCAAACCGAACATCGAGACATTCGCCAAGATCAAAGTCTGCGGTTTGGGCGGCGGCGGGGGTTCGGCGATCACCCGCATGATTTCCGACCGCATCAAAGGCGTCGATTTCATCGCCATCAACACGGATATCCAGGCGCTTGGCCAGAATCCTGCGCCCACCAAGATCGCCATCGGCAAGACGGTAACGCGCGGATTGGGAGCGGGCATGAATCCGGAGATCGGCCTGCGGGCCGCGGAGGAGAACCAGAACGAAATCCGCAGCGCGCTGAACGGCGCCGACATGGTGTTCCTCACCTGCGGCCTGGGCGGCGGCACCGGCACGGGTTCCATCCCGGAAGTGGCGAAGATCGCCAAAGAGGTCGGGGCGCTGACCATCGCCGTCGTGACCAAGCCTTTTTCCTTTGAAGGCGCGCAGCGCCGGCGCATCTCCGAGGAAGGGTATGAGAAGCTTTCGCAATACGTGGATTCGATCATCACGATTCCGAACGACCGGGTTCTGCAGATCATCGACAAGAAGACCTCGCTGGTCGAGGCGTTCCGCATCGTCGACGACGTCCTGCGCCAAGGCGTGCAGGGGATCGCGGAAATCATCACCGTCCCTTCGCTCATCAACGTCGACTTCGCCGACGTCCGCGCCATCATGTCCAATTCCGGTTCGTCGCTCATGGGCATCGGCAAAGGAACGGGCGAGAACCGTGCGGTCGACGCGGCCAAGCAGGCCATTGCCTCGCCGCTGCTGGAGCTGTCCATCGATGGGGCCCGCGGGATTTTGTTCACCATCACGGGCGGAGAGAACCTCGGCATGCATGAAGTCGCGGAAGCCGCGAAGATCATCACGGGTTCGGCCGACGAGGACGCCAAGGTCATTTTCGGCGCCAACATCGACGCGGACATGAAGGACGAAGTCCGGATCACGGTCGTCGCCACCGGATTCGACAGCCGGGAACGCCGCATGGCGGCGCCGGGCGTCGTGGAGCTGCAGGCGCAAGGTGCCTGGACGCCGTCGTCGCCGTACCTGCGCCCGCGCGAGGACGATCGGCCGCCGGCGCGTAAGATTCCGTATCAGCCGCCCGCTGCCCCCGCCCGTGCCGGATTTGCGGAAGAACGTCCGGCGCGCCCGCGCCTGGAGGTTCGTCCGCCGCCGCCGCGGCCGACGCCGATGCCCGAGCCCGTCCATGAACCTCCCTCGCCTCCCCCTCCGCCGCCCAAACCGACCGTGATGCGCGCGCCGCCTCCCCCCCCGCCGCCTCCGCAGACGGAAGAAGATGAAATCGAGATCCCGGCATTCATCAGAAAGAAAATGATGTAGGGGTTCGAAAAGAACCAAATGGGGCGAAGATCCAAGAACCAATTTGGTTCTTGGTTCTTTGTTTCATTTGGAACTTTTTTCCCGTATACTATCTTCATCCTTCAGGAGGTATGCCGCGCCCGCGATCATCAAACGCGCAGACGACCATGGTCGCATCCATGGCGTTCTCCGCCATCATCGGCGCCGTCGCCGGCGGTCTTTCGGCCGTCTTCGTCTTTAGCCTTGTCCGTTCTTCGTCCTTGCTGGGCTCCGTTCCGGCCACGGGCGCTCCCCTCGCGTCGGCCCTCTTGCCGGCGAGCGAGGAAGCGTCCGTGGAATCGCTGGTGCGCGCCACCGTGCCGGCCGTGGCGAGCATCGTCATCAAGCAGCCTTCTTCGCCGGGCGCTTCGGATCTGGTGGACGTCGGCGGCGGAACCGGCATCTTCGTCTCTTCGGACGGGCTGCTCGCGACCAACCGTCATGTGGTGGACGAGCCAGGGGCTTCCTTCAGCGTCGTGACCAATGACGGCACGGAGCTGCCGGCGACCGTCGTGTCGCGCGACCCGCTGCTGGACATCGCGGTCCTGCGCGTGCAGGGAAGCGGTTTCCCGACGGCCGTGCTGGGCAATTCCGACCAGGTGCAGATCGGCGAGACGGTCGTCGCGATCGGCAATACGCTGTCCGCCTTTCGCAACACGGTGACCAAGGGCGTCGTTTCCGGCGTCAACCGCACGGTTGTGGCCGGCGATTCGCAGGTGCCAGGCGACACGATCGAGAATGCCATCCAAACGGACGCGGCCATCAACCCGGGCAATTCGGGCGGCCCGCTGGTAGACTTGCGCGGAGACGTGATCGGCATGAACACGGCCATCAGCTATGACGGGCAGTCCGTCGGTTTCGCGCTGCCGATCAACGAGGTGGAGAAGGATGTCTCGGACGTGGAGCGGTACGGGCGCATCGTGCGGCCGTGGCTCGGCGTGCGCTACAGCATGATCGACAAGGATCTGGCGGCGCATGACAAGCTTCCGGTCGCGCAGGGAGCCCTGATCGGCGGCGACGGGCAGAAGGACGGCGTGGTGGCGGGCGGCCCGGCGGCGGACGCGGGATTCAAGGATGGCGACATCATCCTGTCCGTGGACGGACAGGCCCTGGGCGGCGCTTTGTCGCTGGGCCGCGCCATTTCGGACCGCCGACCAGGCGACGCCGTCACGTTCAAGATCCTGCGCGGCGACCAGACCGTTACGTTGGAAGCCGTGCTGCGGGAGATTCCGCCCTCCGGCGTTCCGAACTCCTGACGTATGGCTCCTACGCGCACGCACATCGTCTGTACCATCGGTCCCGCGAGCCGCGCGCCGAGCCGTCTTGAGGCGCTGGTCCGCGCCGGCATGACGGCCGCGCGGCTCAATTTTTCGCACGGCACGCACGCCGAGCATGCGGAACTTTTCCGCCGCGTGCGGGCGGCCGCGCGCCGTGCGGGCGGCACGGTCGCCGTTCTGGCCGATTTGCAGGGGCCGAAAATCCGCCTGGGCGTCCTGCCCGAAGCGGGAATCCCCGTCAAGGCCGGCACGATCGTGACGTTCACGACGGGAACGGCCTGCGGCGGGAAAATCCCCGTCACGTATCCGCAGCTGCATCGCGACGTGAAGCCCGGCCATCGCCTGCTGATCGAGGACGGCTTGTACGAGCTGCGCGTCGCCGCCGTGCACGGGCGCGACATCCGCGCCAAGGTCGTCAACGGCGGCCGTTTGTTTTCGCACAAAGGGATGAATTTTCCTGATTCCCGCCTGCGCGTGCCGGCCCTGACGGAGAAAGACGCGGACGATGCCGCCTTCGCGGTGAAGATGGGCGCCGATTGGATCGCGCTCTCCTTCGTGACGAGCCCCGCGGACGTGCGCGCGCTGCGCCGTCTGCTGAAACGGTCGGCCGGCGGCCAATCCCCGCCGCGCATCATGGTCAAGATCGAAAAGCATGAAGCGCTGGAGGCCTTCGACGACATCCTGGCCGAGGCGGATGGCGCGATGGTCGCGCGCGGCGATTTGGGCGTGGAGATTCCGCCCGAGGACGTGCCCGAATGGCAGAAGCGGCTCGTCGCCCGCTGCCGGGCGGCCGGCAAGCCCGTGGTGGTCGCCACGCAGATGCTGGATTCGATGATACGCCATCCACGGCCTACGCGCGCCGAAGTGTCGGACGTGGCGAATGCCGTCTTCGACCATGCGGACGCGACGATGCTTTCCGGCGAGACGGCGACGGGAGCCTATCCCGTCCAGGCCGCCGCCATGATGGCGCGCATCATCCGCGAGGCGGAAGCGTCCCCCTTCGACGATTTCTCCCCCCCGCCGCCTCGTCCGCGCGAGCCGGTTGAAACCAATGTCGCTCGGGCGCTCAAGCTGTTGGCGGACGATCGGCATATCGCGGGCGTCCTGGCCTTTCAAGCGCTCGCTCCGTGGTCAGAGCGCCTTCACCTCTTCCATCCGGAAGTTCCGCTGTTCCTCGCCGTGCCGGATGAGGAGGAAGCCCGGCGACAGGCGCTGCGCTGGGGCGTGCGGCCCTTCGTCTGCGCCGCGGCGTCCTGCAGGTCCGGAAGCCGCGAGGCGATCTTGCATCGAGCGCTGGCATGGCTCAAGCGGCGGCGCTGGGTGCACGCAGGCGATCATCTTGCGGTCGTACTCGGCGTCGAACATGGCAAGGGATTTGACCTAGTGGACGTCCCTTGAACACAAAAATGCCCCGGTGCCAGGCCGGAGCATTTTGTTTTTGCGTCATTGGGCGGTTTGTCCGGACGGGGCCGTGCCGCCTTGTCCGCCGCGACCGCCGTCGCGGAACCCGCCGAAGCCGAAGCCAGTTTGACCGGCCGGCTGGATTTGAATGCGGTCAGCCGTGAATGTGCCGTCGTTTCCCGGGGTGCCGGTCGCGAGGACGTACGCACCAACTTTGATATCGCCGAGCGAACCGCTTTCCGTCTTGGCGTAGGTTGTCTGGTCGTTCACGGCGATCTGTCGCGCGCTTCCGTCCGCCGCCTTCACGCGGATCGTCGTGCCGCTCACGGCCGTGACGTCGCCCGAGACGGCAGGACCGCCGGAGCGGAAGCGTCCGCCGTTTTGTGGAGCGGATCCATTGGCGGCCAAACCGGACGGGGGAGCGCCGCCGCTCGTGCGCGGAGGGAGCATCACATCTTCGATCCGCACGGAGCGTGCCGTCAGCGTGCCGTCCGCATCTGCGCTGCCCGACGCCAGGACGCGCGCGCCCGTTTTTACGTCCGCGAGCGTCGCGTAAATGGTCCGCACCACCTCCGCGTCCTTCGCGGCATCCACCGTCTTCACGCTGCCGTCATTGAGCTGCACCGACAGAGAGTTGCCGTTCACGGCGGTCACTTGGCCCATCACGGCGCGGCCGTTGTTCTGGAAGCCGCCGCCTCCGCCGGTCTGCGCGGAGCCGGCGGAGGCGTTTGAGGCGGTCGGGGTTCCGGGAGCGGAAGAACAGCCGGTCCCGGCCAGGACGAGAACCGGGACGGCGAGCAGAAGGCCGAGAGACGCTTTTCGCATACATTTTTTTCGAAAAACAAAGAGGGAGAATCACTTTTAATACCCGGCCTGCCATTCGCTTCTTTCATCTTCCGATTTTTGTCTAAGTTTAGCAAGGTGATTTTAGGTCGGCAGGATGGCGTTTGCTTTCCCGACCTTATTCATATATAATCTCCTACAGTCGTTATATAACATTGCCTATGGAACGTCGAGACAAGCGCATCGATAATCTGCCCCAAAATATCTGGTCGCTCATCAACCGAATCGATTATCTGAAAGGCCAATGGATCGGCGGGGCGAAACTTAATCCGCAAGCGCTCGGACGTTTGAAGCGGTCGGTTTTGGTGACGTCGACCGGCGCATCGACGCGTATTGAAGGGGCGCGGCTTTCGGACGAAGACGTTGAAAAATTCATGCGTGGCTTGTCGCTGCAGAAATTCGCGGATCGCGACAAGCAGGAGGTTCGCGGCTATTTTGAATTACTCGACAACGTGTTCCAGACATGGAAGCACATTCCGTTTTCGGAAGGTGTCATCAAGCAGCTTCATCGGGAATTGCTGAAGTACACAGACAAGGACGAACGGCATCGCGGCGAATACAAGAAGATGGAAAACTCCGTTGAGATGTTCGACGAATCTGGAAAGTCCGTCGGCGTCATCTTCAAAACCACGCCGGCGTATCTCACGCCGAAACGGATGGAAGACCTGGTCGGCTGGACGAGCGACGCGCTCAAACGCGAAGAACGTCATCCGCTGCTCGTGATGGCCGCTTTCTTGGTCGAGTTTTTGGCCATCCATCCGTTCCAGGACGGAAACGGCCGCCTTTCGCGCGTCCTCACGAATTTACTATTGCTCAAAACCGGTTACGAATACGTTCCATATGTCTCGCACGAAAAGCTTGTCGAAGACGAGAAGGCCGGCTACTATGTCGCGTTGCGAAAAAGCCAATCGACGCTAGAAACCGAGCATGAAAACATCGTGCCGTGGTTGGAATTCTTTCTGAACATCTGTCTTCAACAGGCGCAGCAAGCCATCGAACTTTTGTCGCACGAAAACATCGAAAGGATTCTGTCGCCGAAACAGCTGGCCGTGTGGCGATACCTTGAAACCGTCCACGAGGCTTCGCCGGGGGAGATTGCCAAAGCCGCCAAGGTGGCGCGTCCAACCGTTTCACAGGCGATCGACGTGTTGCTGCGGCTAAAAAAGATCGAGCGCATCGGACAGGGACGGACAACGAGATATCGGAAAATCTGAATATGAGCAAGCCCGTGAGAGCCATCCATGCGCTCAATTGGTATTATGGGAATATTTGCGTTCGCCGGTGTCCGGAAGAAAAACAACGGGAACATTACGAACGGATGCGCGAAATCATCCGTGGCCACGAGGACTTTCTCATCACTCACAAAATGTTCGTCAAAGTGATGCGAGAAAAGCACCATGTCTGCGAAGCATCAAATCCCGGTCAGGCGCATCGAAACTTTTGGAAACTCGACCATTCTGAGTGCGGAGACTTTTACCGACGCTTATATGATCTCAGCCACTGAAGCTCAATTGGGATTGTTTCTCTCGCTTTTTCGCGGTCGGACGGACGTCTATGCGAGGCGATGGGAAAAGGAAGGAAAATCCGGCTATTCACCGGCACATGATTTTGATTGGAACGAATTTCTTGCGCATAAGCGCCACGGCGGAACGATGACGACGTTTGAAAAGAAAACGGCGATTCCGCTCACGCCGGACGTCGTTCGGAAACATTTGATCGGTCAGCATGTTGTCGGCGTCTATCCGCTCCTTGAAAACAACGCGTCGTATTTCATCGCCGCCGATTTTGATGGCAAAAATGCGTTCATCGAAGCAAAGAAACTCGTCGAGGTCTGCGCCGAATTGCGCCTGCCGGCGTATCTTGAACGATCGCGTTCAGGAAATGGAGCTCACGTTTGGCTCTTTTTTGAAGAACCGTATCCCGCGGCGCGAAGTCGGACGATCATGCTTGAATGCATCCAGCGCGCGCTCGGATTATCCGCTTTCGATAAAGAGGTGTCGTTTGACCGCCTGTTTCCAAACCAGGACACGCAAAGCGGAAAAGGATTTGGCAATCTTATCGCTCTCCCGCTTCAGGGCATTTCCGTCAAGCAGGATAATACGGTTTTTATCAATCCGAACGATTTGAAGCCTTATCCCGCCCAATGGAGTTTCCTTGCGAAGGTTAAACGGATCTCCCTGCGCGAACTCGACGCCATCTTTGCTCAACTCACCAATCAACCAGTGTGCCAGGCGTCGACAGACGCTCGACGATTAATTCTTACGCTTGGCACTGGCATCCGCATCCAAAAAAGTCTTCTCGACAAAACCACCGTCAATTTTATTCGAGAAGAGCTGAATTTTCCCAACCTGGATTATTGGTTGAAGAAGCGGCTTGGAAAGAGTGTTTATCAGACGGAAAAGTTTTTCCGGCTCATCGAAGAGGACGGCGAACACGTCATTCTCCCGAGAGGTTTTCTTACGAAGTTGACCGACCATCTTCGGTCCCAAAACATACCGTTTTTCATCCGAGACGAACGATGGTCGCTGTCGAATGCCGCTTTTGCTTCTGTCGTCGAATTACGGCCGGAACAAACCAATGCCGTCGATCTCGCCATGGCGGTCGAACAAGGCGTGATTGTCGCTCCGCCCGGAAGCGGGAAGACGGTCATGGGGCTCGAATTGATTGCGCGACGCGGCCAGCCAGCACTTATCCTTACGCACAGAAAACAAATCATGGATCAATGGATTGAGCGGGCGC
>JAJYIV010000013.1:0-848 GCA_021789915.1 bacterium
CCGAGTACCGCACGATGCGGAAGTACGGCGGGTGCAGGAACACCAGATCCACGGGAGACGGCAGCGCATCCGCCAAGCGCGTGCGCTCCAAGTCGAACCCGGCGGCGAGGTCGAAGCCGTGGTAGCGGAGGGCAAGCTCTTGGCACACGTCGCGGGTGGTGCCGCCTCCTTCGCACGGGTCGGCGACCGAGTGGGCGTTGAAGTGAGCGATCAGCTCGCGCACCAGGTGCCCGGTGCAGTTGCCGGGGTACGAGGACGATCCCCACGGCCCTCGGTCGGGGGCCGAGAACAGGCTCGATTGCATGGCTAGCAGCTCCGCTTCCGGGGATCGTGGATGCCGCACCATGCGGCTTGCCCGTCCCGCGCGAGCGCTCCTCTCCCCCAAGAGCGCCCACGTGGAACGAGCAGCGGGCTGGCGTCGGATCACGCCTTGTTGGCCCTTGTTTGGTGAAAGTCTCGTCTCGCCGCCGCGGGGAACGGAAGGGCCGTGGCCTTCGTTCCCCGCGCCTGCCGTGAGCGTCACGGCCTCGCGTGCAGGGCAGCCTCACCGACGAGGTGCGTGGGGGCCGCGCGGCGGGAGTCGATTGCCTTTCTGCCGCCTGACGCATCGCGAGCACACTGGAATCCGTCCCTCTCCCCACGCGAAGCCTGGATCGAGCCGCCGGCGGCACACGCTGCACCGCAGGTGGATGCGCGCGTGGATGCGCCGCGCTTGGCGTTCTCGCGTGCGCTGCGACGGACGGTTCTTCGGGGACATACGCGGTCGATGGCGTGCGTGAGTGAGGGTGGGGCGCAGGATCGTGACGACGTCACGGTGACGCAGTCGGAGACGGTGCAGGAACTCCTCC
>JAJYIV010000013.1:858-30004 GCA_021789915.1 bacterium
ACCGGCCTTGCCACGGACGACGCCAATTACCTGTTCTGGCGCATCGGCGGCAAGGCGTATCCCTCCGGCATCCTCATGGCGGCGATCCTGCTCGGCGCCGCCGGCGTGCTGGACGACGTCACGGTGACGCAGTCGGAGACGGTGCAGGAACTCCTCCACGCCAATCCGAAGCTGTCGCGCCGCGATCTCTTCATGCGCGCCATGCGCCTGGGCCGCCATCACATCGCCTCCACCATCAACACGCTGCTGCTGGCATACGCCGGCGCGGCCATGCCGCTCTTCCTGCTCTCGATGAGCACGCAGGGCATGACCGCCCAGCAATTCCTCAACACCGAGCAGGTCGCCGAGGAAATCGCCCGCACGCTGGCCGGCACCGTGGCCCTGATCCTGGCCGTTCCCATCGCGACGGCCTTCGCGACGTGGCTGGTCCGGCCGTCTTCGTCTGTCCACAGCCATGCTTGACACCCGTGCACGCGCTCCGTTATGGTATTTTCATTCAGGCTCTCAGGAGGCCGCCTCGTGGTTTCGTGCCGCGGGTCGTTTTATTCAGAGGAAGCCGGATGAGATCGTCGACAAACGACGCATGAACGCTATGCCCACGTACATTTCCGCCGAAGGATTGGAGCAATTGAAGCAGGAATACGAAGACCGGCGCACACGGGTGCGCACGGAGATCGCGGAGAAGATCAGCGCCGCCAAGGAGCTCGGCGACTTGTCCGAGAATTTCGAATACCAGGAGGCGAAGGAGCAGCAGGCGCAGAACGAGATGCGCCTCGTGGATCTCGAGGCGATGATCAAGGACGCGGTGCTCGTGGAGCAGCAGAAGGGCGGAGCCAGCATCACGCTCGGCTCGCGCTTCACCGTCGAAGCGGATGGGAAGAAGCGCTCGTTCGAGATGGTCGGCTCGTCGGAAGCCGATCCGCTGAACGGCAAGATCAGCAACGAGTCGCCGATCGGCATGGCCTTCATCGGCCGCGCGGAGGGCGAGAAGGTCGAGGTGACGGTGCCGTCGGGCACGACGGTTTACAAAATCCTTCGCCTTGAGTAAAAATTGATCGGCGACAGAGAACTTTCCTGCTATGAAATTCGCGAGCAACACCAAAAAAGCCGGCAGCGTCCGTCTCTTCTTTTTCCAGGAGAAAAAAAAGTTCATCGGCGTTTGTTTGGAGCTCGACATCGTCAAAGAAGGAACGGAACTTGAGCGGCTGCGGTCGCATCTGCGCGAAGCCGTGGAAGGATACGTCGAGGTCGTGTGCAAGGAGCGGCTCCCCGATGAACTTCTTAACCGTCCCGCCCCCAAAAAATACTGGGACCGATACGCGTCGTTTGTCAGCTCCCTTGAGGCGACGGGACGACAAACCAGTCATCCGCGCGTTCATCAGCTGCGAACGCTCGACGTGCTTCCGTTGCGCGAGCTCTGCACTGCCTGACGGAACGTATGCCGAAGAATTGGCATCACTTCAGTGCCCGCGAGCATACGGCGTTTCTTTTGGCACACGGATTCCGTTTCGTCCATACGAAAGGGTCGCATGAGTTCTACTTCAAACGGACCGACGGCATTCCGCATCTCGTGCAGGTCGTCCTGCATGCGGAAGAGGCCAGACAAAGCCGAAAGACCATGGACATGTCGGTTCGGCATTCCGGCATTTCAAGAGACGAGTACAAAAGATGGATCAACGAGAAGTAGCCGCGATGTCGAGGTTGACCCGCCTCGTGCCGGCGCGCTACGATACGGCAGGAAACTGCCGTATTTTTTATGTCGCATCAAACGGAAGAAGAAGCCAGGCTTGAGCGCCTGGAAAAGCTGCGCGAGGCGGGCGTCGACCCGTACCCGGCGCGCGTTTCGCGCACGCACACGGTGGCGCAATTTTTGGACGCGTTCGACGCGCCCCAACAGGGCGGGGAAGCGGCCACGCTGGTCGGCCGCGTGCGCACGCTGCGCAAGCACGGCGGGCTCACGTTCGCGCAGCTCGAGGACGGCACCGGCCTCGTGCAGATCGCCTTGAAGCGCGACCGCGTCGGCGACGAGCGCTACGCGTTCTTCCACGCCACGACGGACATGGGCGATTTCCTCGAGGCGACTGGCACGCCGTTCGTCACCAGGAAAGGCGAGAAGACGCTGGACCTGACGTCGGCGCGCGTCATCGCGAAGGCGCTGCTGCCGCTGCCGGAGAAATGGCACGGCTTGACGGACGTCGAGGAGCGTGAACGCCACCGCGAGCTCGATCTGATCGCCAACGGCGAAGCGCGGCGCGTGTTCCGCGTGCGCGCCGCGATGTTGACGGCCTTCCGCCGCTATCTCGACGAGCGCGGCTTCCTCGAAGTGGAAACGCCCGTGCTGCAAGCGGTGCCGGGCGGCGCGTCGGCGCGGCCGTTCAAGACGCGCCACGAGGCGCTGGACGCCGACGTGTACCTGCGCATCGCGCCGGAGCTCTATCTCAAGCGCTGCGTTGTCGGCGGTTACGAGCGCGTGTACGAAGTGGCGCGCTGCTTCCGCAACGAAGGGATCGACCGGTCGCACAATCCGGAGTTCACGCAGATCGAGGCGTATGCGGCGTTCATGGATTACCGCGAGCTGATGGATTTCGTGCAGGGCCTGCTCGTGGCGTCGATCCGCGCCGTCGGGCTCGATCCGAAGGCGGTGCCGTTCCAGGGCGACGCGCTTGATTTCGCGTCGCCGCTGCCGCGCCTCGCGTTCCGCGACGCGCTTCTGGCCTACGGCAAGGTGGACATCGAATCGTTCCGGACGCGCGAAGACGCGGCCAAGGCGGCCATGAAGCACGGCGTCCCCGTGGCGACGGCGGACGCGTACGGCACGATCCTCGACAATCTCTACAAGCATCTGGTGCGGCCGAACATCGTGCAGCCGACCTATGTCATCGACTATCCGGCGGAGATCACCCCTTTGGCCAAGCGCAAGGCCGACGACCCGCGGTACGTGGAGATGTTCCAGCTGCTGTACGGCCGCGGCGTGGAAAACGTGAAGGCCTTTTCCGAGCTCAACGATCCCGTGGACCAGGAACGGCGGTTCAAGGAACAGGAAGCGGCCCGGGCGAACGGCGATCAGGAAGCGCAGTTCGGCGACCGCGCATACGTCGACGCGCTCAAGCGCGGCCTGCCGCCCACCGCCGGCTTCGGCATCGGGATCGATCGCTTCGCCGCCACGCTCGCCGACGTGCGCGCGATCAAGGAAGTGATTTTGTTCCCGACGCTTCGTCCGGCTAACGGCTGATGGCTGTCGGCTAAAGGCTAACGGCTAACCCTATGCCCCGCGTCCTTGCCTTCGGCACGTTCGACCTGTTCCATCCCGGCCACGAGTTTTTCCTCGCGCAGGCGGCGGCGCTGGGCGAGCTGCACGTCGCCGTCGCGCGCGACGCGCACGTGCTCGCGCTCAAGGGGCGCGCCCCGCAGCGCGGAGAAGCGCAGCGCCTCGCGACCGTGCGGCGCGTGCCGAACGTGGCCGAAGCGCGCTTGTCCGACGAAACGCTCGGCTCGTACGCCGTCGTCGACGCCGTGCGGCCGGACGTGATTGCGCTCGGCTTCGATCAGGCGGGGCTCGCGGCGGATTTGGCGCGCTGGATGGAGGAGACGGGTCGGCCCGTGCGCGTCGCGGTGATGCGGGCTAAAGCCTAACGCCTAAAGCCTTTAGCCATCAGCCGTCAGGGCGAAACACGCGGGCTACTTCCTACTCGCTTTCCATGTCCTCCCACCGCACCTGGATCGAAATCGACGAACGCGCCCTCGCCGGCAATATCCGCGCGCTGCGCGGATTGCTGCCGGAAGGCGTGCGTTTTTGCGCCGTCGTCAAGGCGAACGCCTACGGCCACGGACAGAAGGAGATCGTGCAGATCGCCGCGCGCCAGGACGTGGACGCCTTCGCCGTCGACACGCTCGAGGACGCCCTCGCCATCCGCGCGGACCTGCCGTCCGCGCTCGTGCTCGTGCTCGGCTACGTCCTGCACGAGCGCCTGCCCGAGGCGATTCGCGAGCGCATCCACCTCACCGTGTACGACCGCGAGACGGTGCGCGCCGCGGAAGCCGCCGCGGCCGGCATGGCGCGGACGGCCGACGTCCACGTGAAGATCGAGACGGGCACGCGCCGCCAGGGCGTGAATCCGGAGGACGTCGACGACCTGCTGGGCGCCGTCCGGCACGCGCCGCACGTGCGCCTGGCCGGCGTTTCCACGCATTTCGCCGACATCGACCGTGCCGATGACACGTCATACGCCACGCTGCAGCTGGAACGCTTCGACGCGGCCGTCGCCCGCGTCCGCGAGGCGGGCTTCCGGCCGGACTGGGTGCATGGCGCCTGCAGCGCCGGCATCATCCTCTATCCGGCGACGTACGGGACGCTCGTGCGCGCGGGCATCGGTCTGTACGGCCTGTGGCCGTCGCCCGACGTCCATCTCGCGTCGGTCCAGCACATGGTAAAATGCGATCTGAACCCGGTTCTCGCCTGGAAGACGCGCATCGCGCAGGTGAAGGCCGTCCCCGCCGGCGAGAGCGTGGGGTACGGACGCTCGGAGTTCACGCGCCGACCGACGCGCCTCGCCGTGCTTCCCGTCGGATACTGGGACGGCTACGACCGCGGAGGGTCGGGCGTCGGGGAAGTCCTCGTGGGCGGCGCCCGCTGCCGGGTGATGGGACGCGTGTGCATGAACATGATGATGGCGGACGTCTCCGCCGTGCCGAACGTGGCTCCCGAGCAGGAGGTCGTCCTGCTCGGAAGCGCCGGCCGCCACCGCGTGACGGCGGAGGACATGGCCAAATGGGCCGGCACCATCAATTATGAAGTCGTGACGCGCATCAATCCGCTTTTGCCGCGCGTGGTCGTGTGACGGAACGGCGCTCCAGCCATTTCCAACGCGTTCAACGGAAACGCTACGCCCAGCGCTCCTTTCGGAACCCGTATTTCCAGCCGAAGCGCCGGCCGCGATGGATCGTCCCGGTCGCGGCGCTGGTCGCGGCGGGCGGGGTCGGGGCAGGGGCCTGGGCGCTCTTCGCCTCGCCCGCGCTGGCCATCAAGACCGTCCGCGTGGAAGGGAACGAGACGATCGCCGCGGAAGACGTGACGTCCGCCGTCTGGGCGGATTTGGACGAGCCCGCGTTCTGGCTCTTCCGCCGGTCCAACCGCCTGCTGTTTGACGCGAAGCGCCTGACGCAGGAGCTGCAAGGGCGTTTTTCGTTCGCGGACGTCGAGGTCGGCCGCCATGGCTCCGCGCTTGACGTGCGCGTGCGTGAACGCCAGTCGCAGCTCCTGTGGCGAAGCGGGGACGCGGTGGCGCTGGTGGACGATTCCGGGACGGTGATCCGCCTGCTGTCTCCGGACGAAGTCGCCGGATTGTCCCGGCCGGACCCGGCCCCGGGCCCCGGACAAACCCTGGCGCCGATCGCGCGGCTCAAGCGCCTGCGCCTGTTCACGGACGCCGACAAGGCCCCCGTTTCCCCGGGGACGCGCGTCCTGTCGGGCAAGGAGGCGGCCGGCTGCCTGGCGTTCGAGCAGCATCTGCTCGACCAGGGCATCGCCTTCACGCAGATCCAGGTCGATCGGTCATCCGGCGCCTGGATGGCCGTGAAGACGCTGTCCGGCTATGACATCCTGTTCGACCCGCTGAACGACGTGGACGGCCAGGCGACGCGACTCGCCGCCCTGTTTCGTGATACGGTGAAGTCCCAGACGGGACTGACGTACGTGGATCTCCGCTTCGGCGATCACGTCTACTACAAGTGACGGATATGGATTTTCTTACGCTCGACGATCGTCACATGCGCGTCTCGGATGCGGAACGCGGGGCGCTCGGCTTGGATGCCGCGCACCGGCGCCTTGAGGCGATCCGGACGGAAGGACGGCAGGGATTTTTCGACCTGCCGTTCGATCTGTCTTCCGCCGCCTTCCTCGCAAGACGCGCGTCGGCCTTGCGGCGGGCGGGGATCCGCCGCCTGCTCGTCGTCGGCATCGGGGGATCGTCCTTGGGCGCGCGCGCCCTGATCGAGGCGCTGCGGTCGCCGAAGCGCGGGATGGACGTCGCGTTCGTCTCGGCGCCGGATCCGGACGCGTACGCGGACATCCTTCCGTCGCGGACGGAATGGAAGCGCACGGCCCTGCTCGTCGTTTCCAAGTCCGGCAGCACGCTGGAGCCCGTCTCCGTGTTTCTCGCGCTGCGCGCCGCGCTGATCCGGAGCGTCGGCGCGAAAAAACACGCCGCGCACGTCGTCGTCATCACCGACCCGCGCGAGGGCAATCCGCTGCTCGCGTTCGCGCGCGCCGAGGGGTACGAGGTGCTGCCGCATCCGCTGAACGTCGGCGGGCGCTTTTCCGTGCTTTCCCCCGTGGGCCTGTTTCCCGCGGCGTGCGCCGGCATCGACGTCCGCAGGCTCCTTTCCGGCGCGCAGCGCCTGGAGGAGGATCGCCGCATCAAGCGCGAAGCCTGTCTTGCGGCGCGTTTCGCCGCCGACCAGTTCCTCGCGTATCAGGCGGGCCGGACGACGCACGTGTTCATGCCGTATGCCGCGCGCCTGCGCCTGGTCTCGCTGTGGTTCCGCCAGCTGTGGGCCGAGTCGCTTGGGAAGGACGGCAAGGGCCCGACGCCGGTGGCATCCGTCGGGCCGGACGACCAGCATTCGCAGCTGCAATTGTACCAGCAGGGGCCGGACGACAAGACGCTGACCTTCGTCGACGTGGAGCGCTTCGCTTCCTCGCCCAAGGTTCCGGCCGCCAAAGGCGCGGATGCCTTCGCGCCGATCCCCGGCCGTTCGTTCACGGACATCCTGCACGCCGAACGCAAGGGCGTGGCGGAGGCCTTGGCGGAAGACGGCCGCCGCAGCGCCACGTTCGCGGTGCCGTCCATCTCGCCCGAATCGGTCGGCGCCCTGCTGCAATGCCTCATGCAGGCGGCGGCGTTCATGGGCGAGCTGCTGCAGGTAAACGCGTTCGACCAGCCGGGCGTCGAAGCGGGCAAACGCGAAGCGAGAAAAATACTGGGCGCGCGCTGAGAGCCTGTTCAAAACGAAAGTCTAATGCGTCGTAAAAGAAAAACGGCCGCCCCGGCGGCCGTAAACGGGGAGGTCAGTTGTTCCACATCCACCGGACGAATCTGGCGATGTGGAACGTCCGCACGGTCAGCGGCGGAACGCCGACCAGCACGAGCGCGGCGACGATCGGGTGCGCGCGTCCGATCGCCGTCTCGGACGCGCAGACCAGCCACGCGTTCACGCCGATCAGGATCGCGACGATCATCGTGCAGGATCGAGGGCAACGCATGGAAAGCCTCCTTTGGCTGGCGCAACCGCGGTTCGGACGGCCGAGTCTCAAGGTACGTACATACCCTTGAAATCAACCTAGACGATTTTAGAAGGAGGAGCAAGCAGCTCGTCGCTAGGGCGAGACACGCGGGCTAAAGCCTAACGCCTGCGGGGAAGCGTTGAAAAAGATCGGCTGTCTTTGATGACGCATGCGTCTGGCCCCAAAAACAAACGCATGTGTCGTCTAAGATATATTGTACGACACCAAGGTTTAAGCAGGCTCCTTGTCGAGGAGATTCTTTCCCCCTGCTCCGGCCGGAGCCGTATCACGCGCGGCCGAACACGTCCGTGAAATACGCGAGGGCCAGCATGCCGGCGCCAAGCAGGACGAAGGAAATCCCGAGCATCAGGAAGCCCCGTATCATGTCGTCGTCCTTGGCGGCGCCCATGATCAGATGGATGCTCACGGCGAGGACGGCGCCGACCGGTCCGAGCACGAACACCCAGCCGACCGATTTCACGATCAATTCAAGATTCATGAACGCCATAGGCGGAAAGGTTACGGGCGCGGCGGAAGATAGGCCAGCGGATCCACGGGAATGCCGTCCCGGCGCACCTCGAAATGCAGGTGCGGACCCGTGGAGAATCCGGATCCCGGCGCGCCCGCCAGGCCGCCGGACAAGGCAATCTCGTCGCCTTGGTCCACGTACTGGTTCTGACGCACCAGCGGCCTGGAAAGATGGGCGTACAAGGTCGCGACGCCGTCCGCGTGGACGATCATGACGTAGTTGCCGTAGAGCGGTCCGGAGCGCACCCAGGCGACGTAGCCCGCGGCGGCGGCGTGCACGGGCGTCCCCTGCGGCTCCGGAATGTCGATGCCGGTGTGCGGGAAAAGGTTGTTGAACGGATAGGTCGGATCGTGGAACAGCGTCGAGAGGCCGCGGACCGGATCCGCGGGCCATGCCAGCTGCGCCGTGGCGGCCGGATTTTTTTGGCGCAGCTTCCCTTCCAGCTCGCTTTGCAGGTCCTGCACGTCGTTCTGCGTCTGCGCCTGTTCCTTGCGCAGGTCCGCCACGAGGCTTTGGAAGCGGCTCTCGGACGAGCGCGTGTCGTCGATGAGCTGCTGCTTGGCCGCCGCTTCGTCCTGCAGGATCCCCCGCGCATGCGCCAAATCGTCCGCCAAAGCCGCAAGCTGGACGCGTTTTGCCTGCTCGTCGGTTGCGGCCTGGCTGATGTGCCGCTTTGCCGCCTCCGCCTCCTGCACCGCCTTCAGCAAATCCTGATTGACGTTTTCGATTCCCTCGAGGCGGTCGAACAGATCGTGGAAGGACGTCTGGCTCAGCAGATTCTGAAGCGTGAACTGCCGGTCGGTCGCGTCCATGCCTTGCAGGAGCCCGCCGATGAGCTCGCGCTGCCGTGCCAGCTGGCGCTGCACGTCGCCGATCTGCTTGTCCAGGATGTCAAGATTCGCGTTCGCCTGGTCCGTCTGCGCCTGGTTGGCCTGGATGGCCAGCTGCGTCTGCTGCATGCGCGCCGACAGCAGGTCCAATTCGTTTTGCAGGCTCTCCTGCCGCGTCTCTTTCTGGTCGATCTGCCGCTGATACGCATCGATCTGCCGATGAAGGTCGTCGAGCTGCGTTTTGCGCTGGCCGATCGTCTGGTTCAGGGCGTCGATCTCGGCTTGCACGGCCGGATCCTGCACGTCGATGGACGGCGCCGAGACGGCGGTCTGCGCAGACGCCAAGCCCGCCCCGCCGACCGCGAGAACCGCACCGACGCCAAGATAGACGAACAGACGGCGCATGCGCACAGTAGACCTGTTGCCAAATAGCTTTCTTGGCATTTCGGATGCCGTTTGAGCCGAGACGGCTGAAGGATGAGGAGGAATATCCGTGATATTTCGACGAATCCTGAAGCCGCCGCAGGCCAAATCGGCGCCGAAATGGCCGGAAGATTATTTGGCAACTGGTCTATTATAGCAAAAACGAAAAAAGCCGGCGTCAGAAGACACCGGCTCGAGCGCAAGGACGGTCAGTCGGCTTTTCCGCCTCCGACCAGCCGCAGACCGCTGCGCCGGAAGCGCTCGCGCAGCCGCTGCCGCTCCGTGTCCGCGAAGCGCTCGGCAAGCGCCTCCACGCGCGCTTCGGGGATCTCGCCCCAGGCCGCCAGCTGCTCCAGGACTTCCCGTTCGCGGGATCCGGCGCCGTTCATGTCTCGTCGGAAGCGCAGCTCCTCCGAGAAGCGCACGGCGAGGCGTGCGACGAACCTGGCGTTGCGCGGCAGGAAGCCGTCGCGGCGAAGATCCTCTTCCCAGCGGCGGCGCGAGAACCGCTTTGCGGAGTACCGAACGCCGGAGAACGTCAACAGCGGCTCGGCGGAGTCGCCGGAGGGGAATCGGAAATACGTGAGAAGATCGGTGAGCGGATCGTCCGCCCGCGGCTCTTCGGACAGATGCGCGAGGTACGGATGCCGCCCTGACTCCTTCCGCAGGAACGCACGGAGCTCGTCCGCCGTGAACGCGTCGCCCACGGGATGGAGATTCGCGAGCATGCCTGTCACGACGCATCGCGCCCTTCCTAGCGGGGAAAAGATCACTGCCGTGCGTTTCATGGCCTCACCTCCGAAGCGGAGGATACCACGATGGCGGCATCAGAGCAAATCAACGGCATGCCTGAGGCGCCGCAGCGTTTCGTCCTTTCCCAGCACCCATATGAACTCGAACGGCCCGGGAGATTGCGCGCGGCCGGAGAGCGCCACGCGCGCCGGCCACAGCACGTTGCCGTTCTTCAAACCGCGCGCGGCGATGAACGACATGACGGACGTCTCGATCGTCTTCGCGTCGGCGAAGAGTGCGCCGTCCTGCGTCTCGAGGAACGCCGCGAGCGCGTCCAGGCTTGCTTTCGCGTCCGCCGCGTCCGCCTTCTTCCAGACGAGCAGCGGCGCCTCGTAGCTCGGCGGCGCGAGGAAATTTTCGACGGCCTGCGGCAGCTCGCCGAGCGTCGTCAGCCGCGTGCGCTCCACGGCGCAGATCTTTTCGAGCGTCGCGTCGTCGACGATCCCGTCGTCGACGAATGCACGGCCGAGCGCCGCGAGCTCCGCCGGCGTTTTCTTTTGAAGGTACTGCTGGTTCATCCAGTTCAGCTTTTCGAGATTGAACACGCCGCCGGACGCGTTCACCTTCGTGAGGTCGAAGAGGCGGATCATTTCGTCGCGCGCGTAGATCTCGCGGTCGCCCGTCGGATTGTAGCCGATGAGCGCGACGAAGTTTTCCAGGGCCTCCGGCAGATAGCCCTTGGCGAGATAATCCTCGACGGCCACGTCGCCCTGGCGCTTAGAGAGCTTCGTCTTGTCTGGATTCAAAATGAGCGGCAGATGCGCAAACGCAGGCGGCTGCCAGCCGAAGGCCTCGTAGAGCATCACGTGCTTCGGGAGCGACGAGAGCCATTCGTCGCCGCGGATGACGTGCGTGATTTTCATCAGATGATCGTCGACGACCGAGGCGAGATGATACGTCGGAAAGCCGTCGGACTTGAGGATGATGAAATCATCAAAATCCGTATTCGGGAATCGAAGGTTACCGTGAACCAAGTCTTTGCATTCGACAAAATCTCTACGCAGAGACCAACTAAACCTAAGCACATGAGATTCATTTTTCATACGAACTCTCCCAGTTTCGACTGAGAGACTGCGACACAAGTCGGTAACATGAATTCCTGTTTTTTCAAATGTTTCGCGTCTTGTCTGTATCTCTTTTTTCGAGCAGAAACAAGGATATGCCCGCCTGTCATCGACGAGCTGCTGTGCGTACTTCTTGTAGAGTTCGACGCGTGCCGACTGGACGTACGGGCCGTGACTTCCCTGCTCTTTCAGCGCGCCGTCGACCAGGATCGGGCCTTCGTCGAACGTCATGTTCATGCGCGCGAACGTGCGCACGAGCGCCTCTACGGCGCCGGGCACGAGCCGTTCGCGATCCGTGTCCTCAATGCGCAAAATGAACGCGCCGCCG
The DNA here is from genome assembly GCA_021789915.1 of bacterium. Classification (GTDB taxonomy): domain Bacteria; phylum Patescibacteriota; class Patescibacteriia; order UBA9934; family GWF2-40-263; genus JAJYIV01. Next base: position 12,107 of record JAJYIV010000013.1, read on the forward strand.
TTTTGGCGGGCGACGTAGAAGGCATAGAGCGCCGTGCGATAGCCGCCGACGTGCAGATAGCCGGTCGGCGACGGCGCGAAACGGGTGCGGACGGGCATAGCGTAGAGCGTAGAACGTAGAGCGTCCAACGTCGCGACGCAGATGTTGAACCGGCTCTTAGAGCCTGTTCAACATCTCTGCTCCCGGCTCCATTCGGCCCCGTTTTGGCTGCAAAATGCTCAGGCCTCCTCAACGCAGCTTTGGCTGCGCTTCGTCAGCCTTCGCGTTTTTCGCACAAAAGTCATCCGAATGTCCCTGGAAGAGAGATTTCGAACGGGTTCTTAGACCCGGAACAGCACGCGGCTGACATCCACGCAGGCGCGCAGGAACCGATGCCGCTTCAGCGTAGCCCAGATGACGGCGGCTGGAAAGACGACAACCGCGCGCAGGATGCGGCGCGCGCGGCCCGGCTCAAGCGCCAGCCGCCACGCCCATTCCAGCCCGAGCCGGCGCATCCCGCGCGGCGCGCGCGGCAGGCGCCCGGCGAGCATCTCGAGCGCCCCGCCCACGCCGATCGCCGCGCGCACGCTCGGCAGCGACGCCCGCGCCTGTTCGATGAAGCGCTCCTGCTTCCCCGCCCCGAGCGCGACCGCGAGCGCCGCGGGCGCCTGCGCGCGGATCGCGTCGACGTCGCCGGGCGCTGTCGCGACGACGTCCGCCGTGGCGACGACGGGACCCGCCTCGCGTGCCGCGACGTCCAGCGCCGGATATCGCCCGCGCAGCGCGACCGCGGCCGCGGCGGCGGAGCCCGGCAGGCCGCCGAAAAGCATCAGCCGCTTCCCTTCCCGCGCGCACAGCGCCGCGATCTCCTCGAGGACGTCCACGCCGGCATGCCGATGCGCGAGCCGCCCGCCCGTCAGCGCCGCAACGCCGTAGGCGAGCCCCACGCCGTCGGGCACGAGCAGGTCCGCGCCGTTCAGCGCCCGGCGGAAGGCGGCATCGCGGCGCGCGCGCAGCACGATCTCGGGATTCGGCGTGAACACGGCATGGAACGCATCGGACGAAAGCCACGCGCGCAGACGCTCGCGCACGGCGGAGAGGGTCATGTCATCCACGCGCACGCCCAGCACGTCATGACGAGAATCCGACGGCATATGCCGCACACGGTAGCGCGGCGGGGGGCGGATGGGCAAGGGAGGCGATGGGCGTGTCAAACGAGGTCCGCCCGCGTTGCCGTGGAACCTCATCCGTCCAGCGAGAACGTGCGCAGCACGTCGTAGCGCACGACGTCGTCCGCCTGCTCGCTGCGCACGAGCGCAAATCGATTCACCGCGAACGCGATCGGATCGATGCTCGGCCAGCGCGCCGCCGACGTTTCCGATCGGACGGCGACGCGGCCAAGCGTCAGATGCGGGACGAACGGACGCGCATCGAGCGCGAGCCCGGCTTGCACGACCGCGCGTCCCGTCCGCGCATGAAGCGACAGAAGCTCCGTCGGGAGCGTCGTGCCGGCCCAGAGAATGCGCGGATCCTTCTTGTCAGGGAAGGCGCCGAGCTGCGTCAGCCGCAGCGCGAACGGGCCCGCGTGCGCCGACGCGTCCAGCCGCCCGACCAGCGCGTCGCGCGCGGAGGCCTCGACGTCGCCGAAAAAGTGCAGCGTCAGATGGATCTGCTCCGGCGGCACCCAGCGGACGCGGCTGCGCGGCATGGCTTCCCGCAATCTCTCCTGTGCATGAACAAGCGCCTCGACGGCTTCCTCCGACGGATAGACGGCAAGAAAGAGGCGTTGCATACGAAAGGATTAGACCTGTTGCCAAATAGCTTTCTTGGCATTTCGGATGCCGTTTGAGCCGAGACGGCAGAAGGATGAGGAGGAATATCCGTGATATTTCGACGAGTCCTGAAGCCGCCGCAGGCCAAATCGGCGCCGAAATGGCCGGAAGATTATTTGGCAACTGGTCTATTATACCGCATGCGGCTCGTCCATTGACGCCGTAATGGGAATCCGGTTGAATGGCCTCTCCGGCATCACGCCGGAACGAGGGATGACCATGGCGAAACGCAAGGGAAAGGAGCGTGGGACGGCGCCGTCGAATGCCGACGCCCTGGCGGTTTACCTCGCAGAGATCCACCGCATTCCTCTGCTGACGGCGGATGAGGAACGGCGCTTGGCCCGCCTCTTCCGGACGGGCGCCGATTCATCCGGAAGCAAGCAAGGAAAAGCCCTGGAGGCGGCCCACACGCTCGTCGTGTCCAACCTGCGCTTCGTGGTGAAGGTCGCCAACGGGTACCGTTCGTACGGACTGCGCATGGCCGACCTCATCCAGGAAGGCAACATCGGCCTCATGAAAGCCGTCCAGAAGTTCGATCCGGACCGCGGCGTCCGCCTCATCAGCTACGCCGTGTGGTGGATCCGCGCGTACATCCAGAAACACATCCTCCGCCATTGGAGCCTCGTCAAGATGGGCACGACGCAGGCACAGCGCGCGCTGTTCTTCTCCTTGAAGCGGACGCAGCGCGAGCTGGAGCGCCTCGGCGCCGAGCCGAGCGACGCCGCCGTCGCCGCGAAGCTCAAGGTGAAACCGTCCGACGTCGAGGAGATGCGGCGCAGATTGGACGGCCGCGACCTTTCGCTCGACGTGTCGATCGACGGGGAATCCGGAGCGGCGCACGCGGATGTTCTCAAGGATGACGCAACGCCCGCCGACGAGGCGCTTCTCTGGCGGATGCAAGGCGCCGAGGTGCAGGCGCGCATCCGGCACGCGCTGAAACGGCTGGACGATCGCGAGCGCTTCATCGTCGAGCACCGGCTCATGGCCGAAAAGCCGATGACGCTCAAGGCCATCGGCGAGCACTTCGGCGTTTCGCGCGAACGCATCCGGCAGCTCGAGATGCAAGCCAAGCAGAAGCTCAAGCTGCTCCTCGCCGATCTCGGCAACGTGATCGTGCGCGACTGACCGCCCGACGCACGGGCGGTCTTTTTTGCGCGATCTGGAGGGGTCCGATGGTTGACGTCCGCCGCGATGTGTGACAGGATGGCGCGTCGGTCTTTCCATCAGGAGGAAACCATGCGCCTGCCGCGCACCGGGCTCGACCCCGTTCTCGAACGCTATGCGAAAATCGCGAGCCGATATCCGCCGCTCGCGCGGGACGCGGAGTCCGCGCTTGCTCGGCGCATGCGTGCCGGCGACGCGGAAGCCCGCGAAAAGCTCCTGCTCCACCACGTCGCCTTCGCCGTCGTGCAGGCGAAACGGTACGCCGGTCTCCTGCCGTTGGACGATCTGATCCAGGAGGCACTCGGTGGCATCGCCAAGGCGACGGAGAAATTCGATCCGAAAAAGGGCAGGCGCTTCAGCACCTACGCCGGATGGTGGATCAAGGCCTTCATCATGAAGGCTGTCCGCGAACAACGCGCCGTCGTGCGGACGCCGGTGCAGCAACCGGGCGAAGCGCGCGTCGCTCCTGCGCAGAACGTCTACCTGGACGCGCCGCTCTTCGACGATCCGGGGGACGCGGGCCTCGACCGCCTGCCGGACGAGGAAGCCGACGTGGAGACGCGCGCCGCGGACCATGAGCGCTCCCGGCGCGTGGACGACGCCCTGCGGCGCCTGCATCGCCTCTCGCCGCTCGAGCGCGACATCATCCGGAACCGGCTGATGAGCGACGATCCGGCGACGCTCGTGGAAATCGGCGTGCGGCATGATCTCTCGCGCGAGCGCGTGCGCCAAGTGCAGAATCGGCTAGTCCCGTTTCTCGCCCGCGTCCTTGCGCGCGTCGACGAAGCCGCGTGACGCGGCGCGGACGGCATCCTTGGGTGCCGTCTTTTTTCATGTCGTGTCGGGCGGGAGGTTCGCCTGACTCCTGCGCTTTTATACATCCATCGTCAGCTCCACCGGGCAGTGGTCGCTGCCCGCCACGTCGGGCCGGATGCGCGCGTCTTGCACGCGCGGGACGAGTTCCCGGCTCACGAAAAAATAATCCAGCCGCCAGCCGACATTGCGCTCGCGCGAACGCGTCTTCACGTCCCACCACGTGTAATGCCCGTTGCCTTCGTGGAACAACCGGAACGTGTCGACATAACCGGCCGAGACGAGTGCGTCGATCCACCGGCGCTCGACGGGCAGGAAGCCGCTCGTCTCCGCGTTCGCGTCGGGCCGCGCGAGATCGTCGCGCGTGTGCGCCGTGTTGACGTCGCCGCAGATGACGACGGGTTTCTGCTTGCGGAAGTCTTCCGCAAGCTCCAGGAAGCGGCGATAGAACGCCAGCTTGAACCGCAGCCGCTCTTCCCCGCTGCCGCCGTTCGGGAAGTAAACGTTGAAGAGATGGAACGCGTCGAACTCCGTCAGGACGATGCGCCCTTCCCCGTCGAGAAAGCGGTCGCCGAAATCCGTCATCGCCATCACGGGCGAACGGCGCGCATACGTGACGGTGCCGCTGTAACCCTTGCGCTCGGCGGCGTTCCAGTACGACTCGTACCCGTCCGGATGCAGCAGCGCCGGCGACAGCTGCGAGGCGTGGGCCTTCGTCTCCTGCAGGCACGCGACGTCGGGCCGGTCCTCGGCCAGCCAATCCAAAAATCCCTTGCGCTCCGCCGCGCGGATGCCGTTGACGTTCCAGCTCACGAGGCGCATGGGTTCGGCCATAGCGGGGCCAGTGTAGCACTTGCCGGTCGCGCGCGACACGTGCTAGGGTGCCGAACCGGCCGCTCGCAAGCCGGAAGGAGACGCGCGTGAATCCGTCCGAATTGAACGGCGAAATCACAGACGCATTCGACAGGTTCCTCAAGGAAAACCCCGATCTTTCCGAAAACGTCCTGGAATTCGTGCAGCGCGAACGCCACCAGTGCCTGGCGCAGGTCGAGGATGCGGCTGCGCGCTGGGCCGCGGATTTGGCGGAGGCGCGGGAGAGGAAGCGGGACGTTCTCGGACCGAGGCTCGCCCGGCTCGACGCGGGCGACGTCATCCTTTATCGGATGTTCGGCAGGGAAAAGCTCCTCGCGAGCGTCACGAAGGATGCGTGGCGCATCAAGCGGAGGATCGAGCGCTCCCTCCGGCGCGACCTCGACGGCGTGAAGGGGCTGTCGGCTGTCGAACGGGAACGGCTGGACGCGCTGACGGCGCGCCTGGACGACGCGTGCGACGATACCCCGGACGGACGGCGCCGATTCCTCGCCGCGTGCGAAAAGATGACCGCGCATGCGCGGCGCCGGCAGGCCGTGCGCGAGGCCGCCGCGACGGTGGGCGCCGAGGCGCCTGTGTCCGACCTGCTTGAGCGGGATGACGTCGATGCGGCCGAGGCTCTCCTCGTCCAAGAACGGCGGCGACTGGACGAACGTGCGCGGCGCCAGACGGAATACGACCGGCTCGCGCACAAATGGGAGGCGACGCCGCCCAGCGCGAAGCGTCCGTCCAAAGAGGATCTGGACGCGCTATGCGCCATGGTCGACGCCGCCAAGCCGCGCGACTTCCGCAAGGCCGCCCACGCCTTCGAAGCGAAGTTCTGAACCGCCCCGCGCGGTTCTTTTTTGTCGCTGCTGATTGACGTCCAGGCCGCCTGGCCCTACGATGGCCGCGGGCGTCCGTTCACCCGAGGAGGAAACATGTCGGAGCCGAACATTTCGTCGAAGGAAATCATCGAGAAGGACATCGCGGAAGCGTGGAACTGGCTCATCGAGAAGGTCCGCGCGTCCGGCGGCGATCCGTCGCCGTACGTGCGCGACAAGGAAATCGCGCTCGCGATGGCGGAAGAGCTCGCCTTTGAGTGGAGTCTCTGGCGTAACGATCTGCGCAGACGAACGTTTAGCAAATCCGCGTCGTGCTACGGCATGGGCCCGGCGGCCATCTTTCCGACCATCACTCTGCTGTTCGTCAGGAAAGGCTGGCGAAAAGCAGCAGAGTGGATCGACCATCCAGAACGGCAGCGCGGATCCGTCCAACCGGAAAAGTTCCGCTTCGCGTTCGCGGAGGGAGACGCCGGGACGCAGGCGCGCATCGCGCTCGACAACAGGCGGCGCCGAGAAGAGCGCCTTCGGCGCGAAGAGAAGGAGGCCAGAGAGTCACGCGAATGGGCGGAGCGCGGCGCATTCGCCAGGCGCTCGAGCGCTTGGACGGAGCAGAACATCCGGGAACGGGTCGCGCTTGCTCACAGCGTCCCCGAACCGCTTGAACGCCTGTACGTGGATAACGGAATGGGTCCGAGGGACGTGCGCTTCGCCGAGCCGCGAATGCCTGACCATGCGGCAAACCACGGCCAACGGCCGGACACCTGCGGCCTCGTCCTCGAGGTTCTCGCCGCGCCGGCGGCCATCGTCGGCGGGCTGATCAGTGAATTGCTTCCGTAACAACCGAGGACGGCTCTGCCGACGCCACGTGCGCGCCGGCTTTTTTGTCCGTGTCCATCTCGACGGATCAAAAACCGCCCGCGCCGCGCGAGGGCGGAACGGGCGAAGGGGGCGCGAGCGGACGGTCAGCCGCCGCGCGCCTTGAGGCCGCGCGCAAGCGACGCGGCGAGCTTTTGAAGCGTGGGGCGGGCGGCGTTGACGCGGATCTTCAGCGTCTGCGCGCGGTCGGAGATCTCCTCCGTCTTGTCGGCCGGATCGTCCTCCAAAAGGCCGACGCGCGGAACGTAGACGTCCGCAACGGCCTGGATGTAATCGAGGACCGCGAGCTGCACGCGCACGAACGCGAGCTGCACGCGCACGACGCTTGGCCTTCCGCGTTCGGCGATTTCCCGCGCAAGCGGGCTTGCGGCGACCCGCTCGGCCCGGCTCATCTGGCGTTCCAAGTCCTTCAAGTTTCGAAGGATGGCCGGCTGCTGCGCGAGGATCTCCGATCGCATGGCGGGCGGCGTGCGCAGCGGTTCGACGGCGGGCGTCGGTTTGAAAGCGGCGGGCGGCGGCGCAGCCGACGCGGTCGCAGCGGCGAACACGATGACGAGCAGCGTCTTCCCCATGACTTCTCTCCTCCGGTTGCGCTCCGGCGGCGGCCGGAGACGTAAAACAACCGTGCCGACCCTAGCACGGTTCCTCCGCCGTGTCCATCATGCCCTCACTTTCCCGAGCAGCCGGTGCAGCATGACGACTTCCGCCGCTTCCATGCCGGCGAACAGCGCCTGGCTTTGCACTTCCATGGCGTCGCGGATCAAGCGCGCGCCCTTCTTGCCGGAGGCCGTGAGCGACAGCAGCCGCGCGCGGCGATCCGCGCCGGTCTTTTTTGAGACGAGCCCCTGGCGCTGCAGCTTGCCCATCTGCTCCGACATCGCCGCCGGCTTCATTGAAAGTCTTTCGCCGAGATCGGACAGCGTGAGCGGGCGTTCCGCCAGCTCGAGCAGGATGGCGGCCGTCAGCATGGAATCCGTGCTGCGGTGCTTGGCCGCGAACTTGATGCGGCGGCCGAGACGGTACAGGGCGAGCAGGGCGTCGATGTTGGCGTGATCCATAGCGTCTCCATTTTCTCGTGCGCAGCGCCGCGCGTCAATGCGCCTTGTGGATCACTCGGCGCGCGCGTCGCGGGGCGCCATCATCCCGCGCAACGCATCCAAGGCCGCGGGAAGCTCCGTCACGCCCTGGCTGCCGCTGAAGTGACCCATCGACTTGAATATCTCCGTCCGGCAACCCAACTTTTCCTTAAAGACGGTCTCATTTTCAAGCGGCACGAATTGGTCATCGTCCGAAAACAGGCAGACGGACTTTGGCGCGTGGCGTCGCACGTCGGAAAAGTCGATCGGCGTTTCCAGCCACGGTTTGGCAACCGTCATGTCGTCTTCCGACAATCCGGTCAAGACAGACAGGAACGGCGCGACGAGGACGACACCGCCGACTTTTTGTCCCATAGGCAGCGATTCGAGATAGCGCAGAATGGTCTGGCATCCGATGCTGTGTCCGACGAAGAACGCGCGCTCGTCCGGCGTGCCGACGGCGGCAGAAAGGGCAGGAACCCAATCTCCGAACGTCGGACGCTCCGCATGCGGCATCTGCGGGACGAACACGGCCGCGCCTTGGGCTTCGATTTCCTTCTTCAGCCACGGGAACCAGCCTTCCTCGGGAAACCCGTCCCAGCCGTGCACGATGAAAACGCGATCGGACATACGAAAAAAAATGATGGATGCGGATGCGCGCGGCGCTTCCCCGCGGCCGCGGCCGCGCGTACCATGGCGCATGGTACACCACGCCTATGGACCCCCGCCACTTCGAACAATTGGTCGCGCGGGCGCTGGACGATCTGCCGGCGCGCGTCACGCGCGAGCTGGACAACATCGCGTTCGTCGCGGAGCCGCATAGCCCGGGCGGACGGCTGCTCGGCGAGTACGTCGGCGTGCCGCGGCCCGGGCGCCTGGACACGGACATCGCGCCCCTGCCCGACCGCATCGTGCTGTACCGCGATGAAATCCTGGCGTCCGCCGCCGAGGAAGGCGTCGCGCCGCGCGAGGAAATCCGCCGCGTGCTCCTGCATGAAATCGGCCACCACCTCGGCTGGGACGACGCGCGCATCGAGGCGGTCGAGCGCGGACGCGGATGGAGATGAAGGCCCCCGACGGGACATCTTTGCTGGTTGACGACAGACATCTTGACGTACGGGCCGCCCGCACGCTACGGTGGGCACCCTCATGCGCGGACGGCGCGGAGGAGAAAAGGAAGGCGGGGATGTCACGAGCCATGAGACGACGCGAAGGACGCACGCCGCGCGAGATCGTCGCGCACATGGATCGATTCGTCATCGGGCAGACGGCCGCCAAGCGCGCGCTGGCCGTCGCCGCCTACAGGCACCAATGCCGGATCGCGGATGTCCAAAGCGGCAAAAAACCGACGACGAAGAAATCGAATGTCCTGCTGGTCGGCCCTACCGGCACGGGCAAAACGCTGCTCGCCGCGCGCATCGCCGAGTCCCTGGACGTCCCGTTCACCGTCGCGGATGCCACGGAGTACACGGCCGCCGGCTACTACGGCAGGGACGTCGGCGAAATCCTCAAGGGATTGCTGGCAGCGGCCGGAAACACGCAGAACGCCGAGACCGGCGGCATCGTCTTCATCGACGAGGTCGACAAGCTGGCGCGAGCCCGTTCGGCGGCCAACGACGCGGCGACGCTCGACATCGGCGGCGAGCAGGTGCAGCGCGCGCTCCTGACGATGATGGAAGGGCGGAGAGCCGGCGCCGAAAGTTTCGGACGAAACGAGCCGACGTTCTTCCTCGACACGACCAATGTCCTCTTCATCTGCGCCGGCGCGTTCAGCGACGCGTACGACGACGAAGAGGCGCAGCCGAAGCGCCCCGTGGGATTCGGCGCCGCGGCGGGATCGGCGCGGCGCCGGCGCATGGACGTCAAGCGTCTCGTCCGCTACGGCATGCTGCCGGAATTCCTCGGGCGGCTTCCCGTGCTCGCGGAGCTTGAGCCGCCCGGCGTCGCCGATCTGGAACGCATCCTGACCGAGCCCGAGGACGCGCTCGCGAAGGAGTTCGCGGCGCAGCTGGCCGCGGACGGCATCGATGTCAGGATGGCGCCGGACGCCGTCCGCACGGTGGCCGAGGCCGCGTTCGAACGCGGCCTCGGCGCCCGCGGGCTGCGCGCGGCGATGGAGCGCGTGTTCGAGGAGCTGCTCTTCGACGCGCCCGATCTCCCGCCGAAGCCGCGGACGATCACGGCCGCGTACGTGCGCAAGCGCCTGGCGGACGCCTGAAGAGACCTCTGAGACCTCTGCAAAACTGCGTCTTTTCGTTTCATGGGCGCCCGCCGACCCCGCTCTCCCTACGTTTGAGTAGGGTTCGCGGGGCTCGGCAGCCCATTCAACGAAAATCCACCAGTTTTTCAGAGGTCTCCTCTGAGGACGAACCGGCGGGACAGTGCCCAGCCGGATTTTTTTGCGTACAAAAAAGACGCCCGCGTTCGAGACGGGCGTCGAAAGCCTTCCGCCGTTCCGCTCACGAAGCGGACAGGGCGGCGTCGATCGCGCGCTCGGCGTCGTGCGCGCGCATGCGGAACCGGCGGGCGGTCGCGTCTAACGCGTCTTCGACGGCGCGCAGGGCATCCGCCATCTGCGGCGTGCGGTTCATCAGCGGAATGCCTGCGAACTTGTCGCGCAGGCGGCCGAGTTCCCTCTCGCGTTCCCGGCGAAGCCGCGCGCGGTCCAACGCGCCTTGCGCGCCGGCGACGTCGTCCTGTTCGAGGAAGGCCAGGGCCTCGGCACAACCCGCGCGCTGGGCCTCGTCGCGCAGGGTGCACCAGCGTTCGGCGGCTTCAACGGCTTGTCCCTCGAGCTGCGCATCTTCCTGCGCCCACGCATCCAGAAAGCGCTGCAGGTACGCCGCCGGCCACCGTTGCCGCTTTTCGCGCACATACATCTCTGCCATGCCGCGATAACGGGCAAGCACGCGTCGCGCCGCTTCTTCGCCGTGCCTGTCCATCGTCTGCCATAGAGTCGTCATCATGGCTTCCTTCAGGTCGTCGTCGACGTCGAAGCCCATCACGGCGCTTCTCATCCGATGCACGATTCCCTCGAACCGCCGGAGCCGTTCCTTTGCCTCGCGCGCACGGCTTTCCACCTGTCGGACACGTTCCTCCGCCACACGCACGCGCTCCTCGGCGCACGCGATGTCCTCCAGCGACGGATATCGGGCTGCTTCGTCCGCTCGCCGTGCGTAGCGCCGCAACGGATATTCCTTGCGCGCGACCGTGAACGCGGCGTGGATCAGCAGGCCGACGTCGACGTACATCAGGATGTACCGCGCACCGTGCACCGGCCAAGCCCGCGCGTCCATGACAAGGACAAAGCAGCAGGCGAACGCGAGGAGCGCGTGCGAAGCGACGACGTACGTTTCGTTTTTTCCCATGGAAAGACCTCGTTGGCGGACCGTCCATCGGCCCGCATCACAGACCATCACGGACGAACCGCTCTGTCAAGCCGGGCCGTACGTCGTGTCAAAAAAGACGCGGGGGCAACCCCGGCGTCAGTCGTCGTCCGATTCGTCCGCTTCTTCGTCCTCCGGCGCGGCAAGGGCGGCGAGTTCCCGCTCCTGCTTTTCGCGATGGGCCTTCCGCGCCCGCTCCAGCTCCTCCGCAACCGACGGGAGGATTTCGCTTTGCAGGTCCTTTCCGCAGAGGAACGGCCACAGGACATGCCGCCATCCGCCGTGCGGCACGCCGCAGGCGCGGAAATGGCGCGTCACGATGAAGACCGAGAATGTCAGATCGGCCAGCGCGAATGCCAGCAGGATGCACATCATCTGGGAGCAGTCCCGCACGAAGTCCAGGCGCGACTCCGGAACATAGCCCAAGCGATTGAGGAGGAGAAAGAACACGGCAGCGCCGATGCCGAATCCCGCCTGCCGCAGCGCCCACGTCGTCTTCATGGCGTTCTCCGTCGGAACCTTGTCCGCGGCATAACGCTACGCCGGTCCGTCCCCAGGCGTCAACCCATTGACGCCCTCTTCCGTTTCCGCTACCGTTGCCGCGGCATTTTTGCCCGGGCTTCCCGGAAGAATGTCGGAGGATCAGACGATGATTGTCACCGAAGAGCAGCTCATCGAGCAAGCGAGGAACGTCCTGGATCCGTACAAAACGTTCAACGTGACCGTGAGGCCGTTCGCCCCCGAGCAGGCGCGCCCCTACGCCGTCGCATGGACGGACGCGGATGAAGGCCGTGGCATGCGCTTGTCCGTGTCGCCGACGAACGTCGTCACGGTGCCGGCCGTCAAGGCGAAGCGGGAAGGCCTCACGCCCGGAGAAACGAGCAACCTGTTCGCGCGGCTCGTGCGCCGGGCGCTCGGGGACGAGCCCGAAAGCCTCTTCATCTCGCTCGACGGCTGTCTCGACGTGGAGAACGCGGCGAACGGCATCGCGCTCGGGTTGCTCTCGCCGCAGATTTACAAGATGCGGCGCGACCCGGACGACTACGCCGGCCCGAAGCAGATCGTTCTCGTACACGCGAAGGCGGCCGAGGCGGACGTGCAGAACGCGATCGCCGAGGGCTTCTTCTTCGGCGGCCTGCAAAATCTCCAGCGGTGGCTCGGCGCGCAGGCGCCGAACGTGCTCACGATCGGCGCGTTCGCTCAAGTCGCCCGGGCCTTGGCCCAGGCGTTCGGCGGCCAGGTCATCGAACCCACGGAGGACGAGTACGAGCGCATGGGCCTGCTGCAGGCCGTGTGCCGCGCCTCGGGCGAGAAGCCGCGCGTCATCGCCATCGGCAGCAAAATCGACGCCCCCGTTCACGCCGTCGTCGGCAAAGGGATGGTGATGGATACCGGCGGCGTTTCGCTGAAGACCCCGAACGCGAACATGCTCGAGATGAACGCCGACATGATGGGCGCGGCCGCGGCGCTTGGCGCCGCCCTCTTCTTCCTGCAGCGCCCCCAAGCGCGCCGGCACGACACGGTGTACGTCCTCTCGATCGGGGTGAACGACACCGGCAGCCGGGCCTACCGGCCGGAGGACGTCCTGACGGGCTACGACGGGCAGACCGTGCGCGTCGTCAACACGGACGCCGAGGGCCGCCTGGCGCTGGCGGATGCCGTGTCCTGGGCCTGCGAGCGTTTCCATCCGGAGCGGGTGACGACGATCGCCACGCTCACCGGCGCGGCGCACAGCGCGTTCGGCGACGGCATGAGCGCCGTGATGGTGCGCGGCAACGACCTGGATCTGCTCGAGCAGGCGGAGACGGTCGGCGAGGACGCCGGCGATGAGGTGAACCGCCTGCTCATGCGCGACGAGGACGACAAGGCCATGCGCGACGAGCGCGCCGACCTGCGGAATCTCGCGGAGAAGCCCGCGCGCGGCGCCCAGACGGCGGCCGCCTTCGTCTTCGCCCACGTCCCCAAGGGGATCGAAGCCGTCCATCTGGACATCCCGCGCGCCGCCAGCCACGGCGGCAGCGAGGAGATGGGCCTGGCCAAGGGCCTGCCCATCGGCGCCGGCGTCAGCCTGCTCATCAGCTTGGAAATCAGCTCGTAAACTGAGCCGTCGGACCGTACGCGCCCCGCCTCGCAAGAGACGGGGTCTTTTTATGATCCGAACGCCATGCGCAGCGCGTTCAGGATGACGATGACGTCGACGGCTTCCTGCAGCACGGCGCCGGCCAGGGGCGGAACGTAGCCGAACGCCGCAAAGGCCATCAGCACGCCGGAGAGCCCCATGCCGACGGCGATCCCCGATTTCGCGACGCGCACCGAACGCCGCGCGATCGCGAGCGCCGCCGACACGCGCGACACGTCGTCCACGGCGATGACGATGTCGGCCGTTTCCGCGCTCGCCGCCGAGCCGTTGGCGCCCATCGCGATGCCGACGTCCGCCGTCGCCAGCGCCGGCGCGTCGTTGACGCCGTCGCCCACCATCGCCACCGGCCCGCGGCGCTGCAGCGCGCGTATCTCCTTCGCCTTGTCCTCCGGCAGGCACTCCGCCCGCACGCGCGCGATGCCGATCGCGCGTCCGAGCGCGTCCGCCACGCCGGCCTTGTCGCCCGTGAGCAGCGCGAAGCGGCGGATGCCCTGCGCGCGCAGGGCGCGGATGAACGCCGCCAATCCCGGCCGCGGCTCGTCCGCGAACGTCACGGCGCCGACCAGGCGTTTCTTCGCCGCCAGAAAGACCGTGCGCACGCCCTCGGCCTTGCGGATCTCGTCCTCACGGACCACGCGTTCCGGCACGGCGACGCCGCGGTCCGCCAGAAAGCCCAGTCGGCCGAACGCATAGTCCGTGCCCTCCATGCGGCCCAGGACGCCGCGGCCGATCTCCTCGCGGAAATGCGTCGGGAACGGCAGCGAGAGCCCGCGCTCGCGCGCTCGCGCCTCCAGCGCGCGCGCCAGGACGTGCGTGGATCCCTGGTCCAGCGCGGCGGCGAGGCGCAGCACTTCGTCCTCGCGCGTACCGTCATACGCCAGCGCGCGCCGCACGCGCGGCGTCCCGAAGGTCAGCGTGCCCGTCTTGTCGAAGACGAACGCCCGCACGCGCGCCAATACCTCCAGCGCGCCGCCGTTTTTGACGACGATCCCCTGCCCCGCGGCGCGGTTGACGCCGCCGATGATCGCGACGGGCGTCGCCAGGATGAGCGGGCACGGCGTGGCGACCACCAGCACGGCGAGCGCGCGGATCGGATCGCCCGAGGCGAGCCACGCGCCGAGCGTGAGCGCCAGCGTGATCAGCGTGAACCATCCGCTCCAGCGGTCGGCCAGGCGCACGATCGGCGCCTTGCGCGTCTCCGCCTCGCGCACGCGCGAGACGAGGCGCGCGTACTGGCTCCCGGCGGCGTCCGTGAGCGCGCGCACCGCGAGCAGGCCCGCGCCGTTGACGCTGCCGCCCGGGACGCGCGCATGCGGCCCCGCGTCCGCGGGCAGCGGCTCGCCCGTCAAGAGCGACGCGTCGACGGTCGAACGGCCGGAGAGGACGATGCCGTCCGTCGGCACGGTCTCGCCGGGCTTGACGACGAGGCGGTCGCCTTCCCGCACGCGCTCGGCCGGCACGTCGCGCACGCGCCCGCGCGCCCGCACGTGCGCCACGGCGGGCGCCCGCGCGAGGAGCGCCGTGAGCGTGCGCCGCGCGCGGACCGTCGCGTAGCGCTCGAGCGCCTCGCCGCCGGAGAGCATCAGCAGGATGACGCCGCCGACGATCCACTGGCCGAACAGCGCCGCGGCGGCCATCGCGAGCACGGCGATGACGTCCACGCCGAAGCGCCCGCGCGCCAGGTCGCGCGCCAGCCGGTACGCCGCCGGCAAGCCGCCCGCCGCAAGCAGCAGGGCGAAGGCCCACGTTCCCGCCGCCGCGCCAAGGCGCCAGGACGCTATCGCGGCCGCGACAAACCACGCCGCGAAAAAAATCGGGACGAGAAAGACGAACGCCGGAATGTCGGCTCGCGGAGCCTCGCGCGAGGGCATGGGGGAAGTATAGCAGCTTTGTCATCCTGAGCGATCCCGCCCGCATGCAGGCGGGGAAAGCGAAGGATCCGTCGATCCTTTGCCGGAAGCCTCCGGCGGCTGACAGCACAAGAACCCCTCGGCCTGCTGGCCTCGGGATGACGTCGCCTCCGGTGGCTGACAGCTCAGGGATCCTTCGGCCTACTGGCCTCTGGATGACGTCGCCTCCGGTGGCTGACAGCGACGTCATTTGTATCTCAGCGCCTCCAGCGGCTCGAGGCTGGCCGCGCGGCGCGCCGGAAAGATGCCGGAGAGGAAGCCGATCGTCACCGACAGTGCGATGATGCCGAGCAGGAACGCCGGCGGGAAATAGAAGAGATCGATCTTCGCGCCGCCGAAGTGCGTCGCGAGGCTGTTGATGCCGACATTCGTCATCCAGGCAAGCGCGAAGCCGATCAGCTCGCCGACGAGTCCGCCCAGCACGCCGATCACCACCGATTCCGCCAGGAAGAGGTTCTTCATGTTCGCCTTGCTGGCGCCGATCGCGCGCATGATGCCGATCTCGTTGGTGCGCTCGAGCAAAGTCACCGTCATCGTGTTGAACATGCCGATCGAGGAGACGATGAGCGCGACCGCGCCGAAGGCGCCCAGCACGATCTGGATCACCTGGAAGATCTTGTTTGCCTGATCCACCGTCTCGGACAGCGACGCCACCTGGTAGCCCTGGCCGAGCAGGGCCTGCTTCACGCTTTCCAGATTGCCGCTCGCGTCGACTTCCACCTGCGCCTGGTCGAAGCGGTCCGCGGGCACGGACTTCGCGAGCTCGCCCAGCGGGACGTAGACGAAGCTGTCCTGCGGATCGTCCACGACGCCGGCGATGGCGAAGGGATGCGGCAGCAGGACGGCCTGCGTTGCGGGCGCGCCGGACGGCGGCGAACCGGCGGGCGCCGGGGGCGCGGGCAGCGTCGCGATGACCTGCACGTTCACTTTCCTGCCGAGGGCGGCCTGCGGGTCGGCGATGCCGAAGAGCTGCAGGACGGCGCGCGACACGACGATCTGGTCCGCGTCGGACGGCCCGAACGTCTTCCCCGCCGCGAGGTTCACGCCGGCCTCGCCGAAGTAGTCCGCGTTCACGGCGCGCACCTCCGTCGTGCCGTAGAGCCCGCCGTAGACGGCCTGTCCGGGGAACGACGCCTCCGGCGACACGCCCGTCACGTGCGGGATCGCCCGCAGCCGGTCCGCGGCGGCGCGGTCGAACGAGATCAGCTCGCTCGCCGGCGTGGCCGACAGCGACAGCAGGGCTTGGTTGAAGACGATCTTCTGCAGGATGATGTTCTGCAGCCCGTAGCCCAGCGCGACCAGAAACAGCACGGCGCTGATGCCGATCGAGATGCTCAGGATGGTGAGCATCGTGCGCATGGGCCGCGTGCGGAACATGCGCGTGGAAAGCGAGAAGAGGTCACGGGTGCACATAGTCGGCGTCGAACGACGCGAGAATCACCTTCAATTTCTCGGCGAGGCGTTCCGCGCTTACGGGCCGCAGGTGCGCGCCTCCCTTCTCGTTCGGCAACATGAGCCGCTCGACGAATTGATCGTCGGTCAGCTCCTTGTGCACGCGCGCCGTGATTGCCTGCTCCACGTGGGCGATCTGCGACTGGCTGAGATCGCCGTAGAAATCTTCGAGAACGAAGCGGCGCAGCGCGCGGATGAGCGCGCGCTTCTGGGCGTGATTCGCCTTCCCGTCGGCCTGCCGCTCCAGCGCGCGAACCGCCGAGAGAATCTCGCCCGTGCGCCGCGCATAGCGCGCGGCCGTGCCGGCATACAGCCCCACGCCGCCCTTTGCGAAGGAAACCCGCAGGCACGTTTGAAAATCGTCGAGCGCGATGTCGCCCTTGAGAAGAAGACCCATGCACGTTTCGAGACGGCGCAGCTGCTTGGTCGTAAGCTCGCCCGACAAAAACCGCGTCAGCGTCCACGCCCGAAGCGCCGGCAGGGTGAGCGACGCCGGCGCGCCGCCCGCCTCCTCCAGCTCGCGGACGGCCGCCGTGTCCGTTTCGGCCGCCGCTTCCGGCGGCACGTCTTCGATCCGCACGGGGTGCGCGTTTTTCACCACCTTGGTCAGCTCGGCGTCCTTGAAGTGGAACACGCGGTCGGCGTACGGCAGATAGCTCGCGTCGTGGGTGACCAGCACGACCGTTTTCTTGTCCTTGTGGTTGATCTCGGAGAGCGTCTGCATCACCGTGTGCGCCGACTCGCTGTCGAGGTTGCCCACCGGCTCGTCGGCGAACAGCACCTGCGGATCGTTGATGAGCGCGCGGCAGATGGCCACGCGCTGCTGCTGGCCGCCCGAGAGGTCGTTCGGCAGGTTCCGGCGGCGCGTCGCGATGCCGAAGCGCTCCAGCAGCTTCTGCGCCCGCGCGCGGCGGTCGGCCTTCGGCACGTCGACGAACACCTGCGGCAGCATCACGTTGTCCTCGACGTTCAGCGAATAGATGAGATTGAAGTTCTGGAAGACGATGCCGAAGAACGACGACGTGATGGCGCCGCGCTCCCGCTCCGTGAACGTCGCGCTGTCGCGGTCGCGCACGTACACCGCGCCGCGGCTCGGCTTCTGCAGCCCGAGCAGGGTGTAGAGCATGGTGGATTTCCCCGACCCGGAAGGCCCGAAGAAGATGACGTACTCCTCGGGGAAGATCTCGAGGCTGATGTCCTTCAGCGCCGTGAACTCGTTGGCCTTCCCCTCGTTGTAGATCACCGAGACGTGCTGCGTTTTCAGGATGGGCTTGGTCGTGTTCATACGGCGGGGATCGGCTCTCGGCGCTCGGCGCGGCGGGGGACCCGCCTGCGTTCTTCGGACTACGGCGGGCAGGCAAGCCCTGCCTCCGGCAGGCAGGCCCCGCGCTACGCGTCTCGCCCTGGCTGTGGGCAGGAAGTAGGAAGTAGCCCGCGGAGGTTGTCTTGATGGCTGACGGCTGATGGCTGACGGCTCCTCCTCACAGCTTCACCTGCTTCGTCCACCCGAACACCGACTGGAAGTTCTTGCCGATGAGATCGAGTACCGTCTGCTTCTGGATCGGCGTCAGCACGG
>JAJYIV010000039.1 GCA_021789915.1 bacterium
CCCGCCGACCCCGCTCTCCCTACGTTTGAGTAGGGTTCGCGTGGCTCGGCAGCCCATTTCAGCCAGAGGCTGATCAGCCTTTGGCTGACAACGAAAATCCATCAGTTTTTCAGAGGTCTCCTGATGCAAAAACGGACTCGCGCGAGTCCGTTTTTTGTCGGCGAGCAGTCTCTCGTTTTCTCGAAGACGCCGTCGGCCTCCTTCACGCCTGCCCCTGCCTACCGGCAGGCAGGTGCCGGCAGGCAGATCGGCCGCGGCTTAGGTCTCGGCGCTGCCGACAATCTGACGTGCAGCGCCTGCGACATACTTCGAGAAAACAAGAGGCTGCTCGCTCTTCCTTTCAAGATTCCGCGCGCAGCAAATCCAGCGCAACGAGATCCACCGCCAGAGCGGCGTCCAGCCGGCCGGACTTGAGCGCGACGTCGTAGGCATAGAGCAAATCATGCGTGCGGTGCAGATCGTCGATCGTAAAGCCGCGTGCCTGCGCCAGCGCCTTGCCCGCGACGAACGGCGCGCAGCCCAGCGCCTCGGCCGCCTCCGCGGGCGTCGCGCGGCCGCGCTCGTCCAGGAGCGCACGCACGCCGATCAAGAGGCGCACCTGCCGCGCCAGCATCGAGAGCAGATAAAAATCGTCCGAGCCGGCCTGGCGCTCCTGCTCCAGGAGCTTCAGCGCCTCGTGGGGCTCGCGGCGGCTGATGGCGTCGACGAGGGCGAAGATCTGCCCCTCGAAGGAGGCGCGCACGAGCTCGCGCACCATCGCCGCGGTGATCGGCGCGCCCACGGCGAATCCCGCCAGCTTGCCCAGCTCGCCGTCCAGCTGCCACAAGTCGGAGCCGACGCGCTCCATGAGCGCGCGCACGGCGTCCGGCTCAATCTTCGCGCCATGCAGTCCCGCGCGCTGCGCGATCCACTCCGCCAGCGCCGCGCCCTGCAGGGTCGGAAAGGGATAGACGTGCATGTCCGCCGTCTCCTTGAGACGCTTGAACAAGGCGGATTTTTCCACGGCGCCCGCGTCCGCCGTCTCCCAGAAAATCAAAATCGATGAATCCGGCACGCGCCCGACGCCGTCGATCCACGCGCGCTCCGCCTCCTTGCGCAGCCCGGCGATCGCCTCGCGCACGATGACGAGACGCTTGGGCGCGAGGAAGGGGAGACTGCCCGCCGCCTGCAGGACGGCACCGGGCGTGACGGCGGCTTGATCGTCGGCGGGGAAGACGGAGACGTTCAAGCCCGTCGGATCGAATTTTTTGACGAAGGCTTCGCGCATCTCGCGCACGCGCTCACGCACGCGGAAGCCGTCATCACCGTACACGACGATCACCATACGGAGGGCATCTTACGCGCCCGGCGGGGAATGTGAAGCGGGGGACGGGCTATTGGCTGTTGGCTTTTGGCTATTGGCCGCGAAGACAAGCAACGCTTGACGAAACCGAGAAAAAATGCTAGCTTCCCGTGTCGATTCGCTGCGCCGGAATGGGCCGGGGCAGGGAATCGCCAAACGCCGCGGGAGCTCCCGCGTGCCCTTTCACAAGGGAGTTCGACATGCACACGATTGCGGAGTTCTTCTCGTGGCTGTGGTCGTCGGCCGGCGCCACGCCGTGGTTCTGGGCGTGGTTCGTCAATGCTGTGATCGTCTGGATTCTAGTCTTGCTTATCGTGTTCGGGATCGTTGATGGCAACGACGACGACGACGTCGCGTCTGCTTTGTCGGCCACGATACTTGCCTTCGTCGCCCCGTTAATTCTTTGGGGGATGGCCACCGGTTTCAAGTCGTGGCCCGTATCATTCGGCGCAGCGTATGTTGCACCGCCCGTTGCCGCCATCGGCTTGATCGTGGTCGCCGCAGCCGCATACGGAACGTTCCGGCTCTCAAAGTGGGCGTTTCCAAAGATCACGTCGGGATGGCGCCGATGCTGGAACTGGATCACGAGCAAGCTGCGGCGCCATCACCAGCACGCGTTGGAGGCGAAGGCGGCCGAGCGCAAGGCAAGCGGAGCGGACACGCAGGCGGAATTCGACGAGCTGGCCAGGAAGGTTCGCGAAGCGATCGGGAACGGCCAGATGTCCGCCTTGGGCGAAACCGTCATGCGGCTCGTGGGGCACGACGTCCCGCGCCTGCTTGCGCAGCACCGGCTCATCCTCGATCTGCTCCCGACGGCCCGCGCGGCCATGAAGGACGTCGAGGACGCACCGGGCGCCCGCATGCTCGCCGCGGACGATCCGCTCGCGCACGAGCGCGACGAAAGCCGCACCGCCGTGGAACAGCTCGAAAGGCGCCTCACCGACATCGACACCCTGCTCAAGCGCATGAAGCTGTCGCTCGAGCTCAAGATCCCGATGATCGCCAATGCGCGCGCGGGGCTCCACGACGAAAAGGCGCTGGCGCAGACGACGCTGGACGAGATCGCCGACTTCACGCAGGCGATCGCCCGAAGCGTCGACGACGTGGCGGCGCTGCCGTCGGATCCCGTCGCTGCGGCCGATGCGGAGATGGCGCGACTCGGCCTGCTGCCTGCGAAAACTTCCGCGGCAACGACCGGAACTCCCCCCGGCCCCCTCTCCGAGAGAGGGGGGGGGGGGGGCCCATCGGAACCCGCGCCCGCGCGCGGGGGGACGCACGCGTAATGCTGCGCCCCTTCCCCCGGGCCCCTCCGGCGGGAGGCGGGCGCTTTTTGTTCACGGCGCGCCCTCACCCAGACCCTCTCCGCTGACGCGGAGAGGGATGGCGCGACACATGCTCCTCACGCCCATCTGCGGATGACGACGATTTGACACAATCCAAGACGCCGTCGTACGCTTGATCCGTTATGCGTTCCCCCTTCGGCAACCTGCGTCGCGCCCTCCGTGCCCTCAAGCACGGCTATGCTTGGTTTGCGCAGGCAATGGGGACGCACGTTCAGACGCCGTGAGGTACGGCGCAAGATCGGAACGAATCCCCATCGTCCGCGCGGTGGGGATTTTCGTTGCGGGCCGTAGCCGCGGCTTCTGCCATGGGGGCAGGAACCGCGGTTCGGCCGAATCCAAGGGTCTGTTTCCAAAGGAGCGCCATGCCCTTTCTCATCACTCCGAACGACCGTCTCTCGCTCGCCGATCTCGCCGCGCTGGCGAAGCGCGGCGCCTACGTCGTCAAGACGCCGCATGTCGGCAACGCGTACCCGAACAACCTCGCCGTGGCGAGCCTCGGCATCCCGCTGCTGCTCGTCGACCAGACGATCGGCGCGCGCGACCGGAACTTCCATCCGCACCGCCTCATCGCGGGCGGGCGCGCGGAGACGATCGCGGACGGGAGCGTGCTCACGACGCACGCGCGGGTGACGCGCGCGCCCTCGCGCTTCGCGGAGCGCTTCCCGCTCGGGGCGCGCACGGCGGAGGCGCACGTGCGCGCGCTGCGCGACGCCTTCCCGCGCGCGGCGATCGAGACGGAATCGCAGCGCGCCCGGCGCTGTCAGGAAATCCTGCTGCCGCTGCTGGAGATCCTGACGGATCTCGCGCCGCACGAATGGCGGCGGCGCGTCGACGGCGCGGGGTGCGTGCGCGACGCCGTGTGCACGCGCGGCTGGCGCGGCGTGGCGGCGGACGGCATCCACGGCTTCTCGGCGGACGGCGCGGGCTGGATCGTGCCGAACGCCTGGAACCTCCTCGCCGACGGCGTCATCGGCAGCCTCGAGAGCGGGCGCGACACCGTGTACGAGCTCTCGGGCCCGGATATGATCCGCTATTACAAAAAGCTGCTGCCGGAGATGAGCCGCTTGTACGATCTCCTGCGGCCGCGCTTCCCGCGGCGGCTGCCCGAGACGGTCAGGATGGAGATGGCGCCCGCGGCGGAGATGCGCCTGGTGACGACGCGCCGGCGCGCCGCGGCGCTGGAGGCGCTCGTCGAGGCGCACCTGCGCCTGGACGCGCATCACCATGCGGGCGGATTCCTCCGCGCGCTGGACGGCGCACGGAAAGAAGAGGCGATCCGTGCGCACGGCGCGAATCGCGCGCGGCTCGTCGAACGCGTGCGCGCGGCGGCGCACGACTGCCCCGAAATCTTCTACCGCATCGAAGAGGCGAACTGCCTCACGCAGTACGACCTGCTCGGCGGGGAAGAGCTCTGGGTCCATCCGTGGGGCGTCGAAGCGCCTCTCGGGCGCTTGCGCGACGCCCTGGCGCTCTTCGCACGGCTGAAGGCCGCTTAAACGGATCCGCCGCCATCGCGCGGCGGCGGATCATCTTTTCTCGAGACCTCCGAAAAACTCCCTTCTCGTCATGGCGAGGAGCTGGTCCTGGCTGCGGCGACGAAGCCATCCTTCACGCGGACGCGCACGGGCGACAGGATTGCTTCGTCGGCCGCGGCGGCCTCCTCGCAATGACGAGAAAAAAGTTCTACAAAGGTTTCCTCCCTATGTCCAACTTCCCATTCATCGATCTTCACGAGGATTTGCAGTCGCATCTCGACCACTTGGACCTGTTCCTGCACGGAAAACAGACGGATTTTTCCCTGCTGGAACAGGCCGGCGCCAAGCTGGTCGTCGCCACCGCATTTCCGCTGCCGCCGCGGGACGATTTCTTCGACCCGGCGACGGACGCGCTGATCGAGCGCGAGTTCGAGGCGTACCGGCACCATGTACAGACGGACCCGCGCTGGCGCCTCGTGCGCGACGCCGAAGATCTGCGCGCCGTGCTGGCGGCGCCGGACGCGCGCGGCCTCCTGCTGCACGTGGAAGGGCTCAACGTGATGGACGAGCGCAATTTTGAGAAGCTCGAGCGCTGGCACGCGATGGGCTGGCGTTCGCTCGGCCCCGTGTGGAACCTTTCCAACCCGCTGGGCGGCGGGACGAACGATCCCGCGCGCGGGCTGACGCCGCTCGGCGCGCGCGTCATCGACTGGCTGGCGCAGAAACGGATGGTGCTGGACTTCGCGCACATGAACCGGCCGACGTTTTGGGACGCCGCAGGGCGGTGGCGCGGCCCGATCTACGCGAGCCACGCGGGCGCGGCGGCCCTGCGCCCGTCGCCGCGCAATCTCGACGATGCGCAGCTGCGCGCGGCGGGCGAGAGCGGCGGCGCGGTCGGCATCTTCTTCGCGAACCGCTTTCTCGCGCCCGAGGGCGCGCGCGGCGGCGTCGGACTGGTCGCGGACCATCTGCTCCACGTCGTCCGCGTGGCGGGCGCCGAAGCGGCGGCGCTCGGCACGGACTTGGGCGGCGTCCTTTCCGGCCTCGTCGACGGCCTGCCATCGGTCGACCGCGTCGCGGCGCTGTGGGACGAGCTCGCGGGCCGCGGCTGTGCGGATGATCTGATCGAGAAGATCGCCTGGCGCAACGCCGCGCGCGCGCTTGAGGAGATGCTTGCTATTCCCTCGCCCTGACTCCTGACTCCACGACTCCATCACTCCGCCACTCCATCACTCCACGACTCCTTTCCCTATGCTCGGCATCTTCGACTCCGGCGTCGGCGGGCTCACCGTCGCGCGCGCCATCCGCACGCTGGCCCCGCGCGCCGATCTCTTCTATCTCGGCGACACGGCCCATGCGCCCTATGGCAACCGCTCCGCAGACGAGCTCGAGCGCCTCACGCTCGCCATCCTGCGCCGCCTGCGCGCGGAGCGCTGCGACGTGATCGTGAGCGCCTGCAACAGCGTCTCGGCCGCCGTGCTGCGGCCGATGTTCGACTTGTTCGACAGCGGCGGCGGGCGCATCGTGGAGATGGTGGGGCCCTCCGCGGACGGGCTGCGCGCGCAAGGCGTGCGCGACGTCGCCGTGCTGGCGACGGCGGCGACGTGCCGCACGGGCATGTACGCGCAGGCGTGCGCGGAGCTTGGCATGCGCGCGGCGGAGATCGCCGTGCCCGCGCTGGCGGGCGCCGTCGAGGCGGG
>JAJYIV010000014.1:0-6567 GCA_021789915.1 bacterium
CATTCGGCCCCGTTTTGGCTGCAAAAGGCTCAGACCTCCTCACCGTAGCTTTGGCTACGCTTCGTCGGCCTTCGCCTTTTTCGCACAAAACGTCATCCGAATGTCCCTGGAAGAAAGATTCTGAACAGGCTCTTAGAGACGCCAAAAGACGAACGCAAACGCGCGTCGCGCGGCCAGATGATGTTGACGCGCACGGCGCTTCGTGCCATCGTCAGATCGGCTCGCGGGCCTGGCGCCCGCCGGAGGAAGCCATGGAAAAAACTCGGGAGGAAATGATAACGACGGGTCTCACGGCAATCATCTTCGTGGCGTTGGCGGTCGGCGGCGGCCTCCTTGCTGACAGCTACTCGCGATGGGAGGCGCGCCGGCCCGCGGAGAAGACGTTCACCTTCGACGCGCCCAAGGGCGCCGACATGCGCCTCGCGGACGGTCCGCTTCCGGCGCCAAGCGCCGCGGACAAGACCGTCGCCTTGGCCGCCGCCGGCGACCTGCTCGCGATGGCCGCCGCCCTGCCGGCGCGCGACGCGGCCGGCGCCCCGACGCTGCGCGTCCGTCTCGGCATCGAAAACGAGCGGCCCGTCGCCTCCTACGTGCTGGAGGACGTCGATGCGGTAGGGCGCGGCACCGGCCGGTTCTTCTCGGCGCGATCCTGCGTCCGGCCGTTCGAACCGTTCGGCACGGCGTCGAACTTCCGCGCCGGGCGAATCGTCGCGCGGGGCGGCAACCGGTTCGCCGTGGAGAAGCGGACGATGCCCTGCAGCGACGCTTCGCTCGCCTGGCGCGCCGTGATCGGTTTCGTCCTGGCCGCCGCCGCCAGCGTCTTCCTGATTCGCGGCGCGTGGCGACGGGCCGGTTGAAACGCGCACGCCGAGCCGCCATCAGCGCGATGGCGGCCTTTTTTTTATGCCGCGCGCTCAAATGGCGGCGCGCCGAGAAAACGCTCAACCTCCTCGATCAGCGCTTCGTGTTCCTTCACCCACGTTTCCGTCGGCGTGTGCTTGGGCGTGAACAGCGACGCTTCCCGGCGGAACGCTTCATCGGCCAGCAAGCGCCCGCGCAGCTCCTGCGCCTCCGCCGTCCGGGCCTCGGCCAGATGGCGGAAGCGCGCGGCGTACCGCGAGATCCACCGAACGGCGCCTTCTTCGCTGCCGTGCGCATACCGGCTCAACAGGATCCATTGGAGGAAATTGATTTCGCGACGATCCAACGGCGGCGCGTCGCGCGGCGGTTCCCTCGACGCGATCTGCGGCGGTTGAAGTTCGGGCATAGATGCCGACAGGATAGCAGACGCGGATAAAAAAGACCCGCGCGAGGCGGATCAGTCGTCGTTGTATCCTTCGAAGTGGCGGCGCAGCTCCTGCGGCGTTTGGCACGCGCGCGGGACGGTGACGCGCAGTCCGCAGGACGGGCAATGCAGCGCGTCGCGCAGGGCGGCGATCGGACGGCGCTGAATCACGCCGCGGCAGAACGCGTGGACCCACAGGCGATGTACGTCGTCGAACACGATTTCGTCGTCCGTCGTGACGCGACAGCGCGGCCGCACATACGGATCCAATTCGCGGCCGATTTCCTTTCCCAGAGTGTCGCACGGAAGTCGAACCGGCTTCCCGATCGTGCCAATCCGACCGCCGCTTTTGGTCATCTCGAGCACGACCTTGTTGACGGCAAGCCGCGCGAAGAACGGCGTGTCGCGATAGGTCAGGCGAAGAACGTCAGGGATCCGTTCGGACTCGTCCGGTCCGACGTTCCGCGTGGCCTGCCTGACGTCGGAAAAAGCCGGGTCGTCTCGAAGGGCCTTCCGCAGGGCTTCGAATGCCGTTGACATGATCCATCTCCTCGCCGCCTGTGTCGGCGACCGACGAACCTTACGGGGAAACGAACGCGGCCGTCAATTCCACGCTCCCGTACATCCGCGTTTCGCAGACGGGAACGTCCTGTGCCATACTGTCTGTGGATTTTTCGCATACGCCATGACCGCCGCTCCCCTGTTCAGCACGATCACGCTCGGCAGCGAATTCCTCGTCACCGCGGGCGTGCTTTATACGTTCTGGTCCGGGTATGCCCGAGCCAAGTTTCCGTACGCGCTTGTGGCCGTCACGCTCGGCTACGAAACGCTTGTGAACGTGAGTTACATGGTGATGCGGACCGCCACGCACGGCGGCACCGCGCAAGATTCCGCGTTCGACGTCGGCCTGGCGATTTTCCATGGAAGTTTTTCGCTGCTGATGTACGTCGCGCTCATCGCCTTCCTCATCGTCGCGTGGCGTCGGTACCGCACAGGCGACAATTTCTTCCGCGCGCACCCGCGCTTCCTGGCGCTTTTCATCACGCTTTGGCTGATCGCCGTGCTGTCGGGCTTCCTGTTCTACGCCGTCGCGTATCTCGCCTGAAAGCCGGTTCACGCCCCAAGGCTTACGGCGCCGCGCTTCCGCCAAAAGCCTGCAGGAGATCCGACACGGCCGCGTCGGCTTCCGGCTTGGCATAGGCCGCGCGCACGCGCAGGCGCTTGCCGAGCACTTTCTCGAAGACGCCCTCGAGAAGCCGCCGGTTCTTCTCCTGGTTGACCATCTTGGCGTGCAGCTCGTACTGGAAACTGAACTCCAGCGTGTCGCCCTCGGCGCCCGTGATCTCCCCGGCCTGCACCACCAGCGGCAGCGACGCGTTCACGTCCTTGAGCTGAGCGAAGACGTCCGGCCACTTGCGCTTGATCTCGTCCAGACTGACGACCGGCACGGAATCGAAGACGACGGAAGAAGCCGGCAGCCGGCAGTTTCCGCCAGAGGCGGACCGGCCTCCGGCTGGGGCAGTTTCCGCCAGAGGCGGACCAGCCTTCGGCTGGGGCTGCTGGGGAGAAGGCGCTTCGGCAGACGCCATGAAAAGGCCGTCGTTGTCTTCCGCGACAGGCGGAGGAGGCGTCTCAATCGGCGGCGTTGCGCGTCCAATCCTGCCTCCAGCGGAGCCGGTTTTGGCTTCGCCGGACGACGAGGGACTGCCGTCCGCGCCACCCCCTCTTTCCAAGAGGGGGTCAGGGCGAGTTCCGGCCGGCGGGGACGCGGGGCGCGCAACGCCGCCATCCTGCACGAATGCCACGACGGCCAGCTCCAACCCGAGCTGCGGAATCCTGTCCGTCTTCATGCCGCGGCGCGCCTCCAGCAGCAGGCGGATGGCGCGCGCGAGGTCCGCCGTCTCCGCGCCGAGCGCCGAGAGCCGAGCGCCGAGCGCCGCGTCCGCATCCGGCGCGGCCGCCTCCCCGCCCAGGCGGAAGAACAGCAGCCCGCGCAGCAGGGCGATCGCTTCGTCCGTGAAATGCGGCAGGTCCGCGCCCTGATCGGCGGCGGCGTTCACCAGGCGGACGGCGCCGGGGGCGTCGCGCGCGAGCAGCGCCGCCAGGAAATCTTCCGCCATCGCGGAAGACGCCGTCGGCAGCACGAGCGACGCGAGGTCGCGCGTGACCGTCTTCTCGCCCAGCGCGAACACCTGCCCGAGCAGGCTCTCGGCGTCGCGCTGGCAGCCCTCGGACGCGCGCGCCACGTCGCGCAGCACGTCCTCCCCGACGGCGAATCCCTCCTGTTCCGCGATCGCGCGCAGCCTCGCCGCCATTTGGCCCGGCGGGATGCGGCGGAAATCAAAACGCTGGCAGCGCGAAACGACGGTGGCCGGCACCTTGTGGATCTCCGTCGTGGCGAGGATGAACAGCGCGTGGGCCGGCGGTTCCTCAAGCGTCTTCAGGAGCGCGTTGAACGACGCCGTGGAGAGCATGTGCGCTTCGTCGATCACGTAGACCTTGTATCTCAGCTTGGTCGGCGCGACGCGGACGCTGCGGATGATGTTCTCGCGCACGTTGTCCACGTCCGTCTGCGACGCGGCGTCGATCTCGTGGACGTCTAGCGCCGCGCCGGAGGCGATGTCGCGGCACGCGGCGCAGGCGTTGCAGGGTTCGCCGGTCCAGGGAAGATTCGGCTCTCGGCTTTCGGCTCCCGGCTCCTGGCCGGATCGATCGCCGAGCGCCGCCCGTTCGCAATTCGCCGCCTTCGCGAGCAGGCGGGCGACCGTCGTCTTCCCCACGCCGCGCGGGCCGGCGAACAGGTAGGCGTGCGCCAAACGTCCCGACGCCAGCTGGTTCAGGAGCGTCGTCTTGACGTGCTCCTGGCCGGTGACGTCGGCGAAGGAGGCGGGGCGGTAGGTTCGGTAGAGGGCGTCCACAAGGGGCAATCGTTAGGCGTTAGGCTCAGAAGCTTTGTTTTTGTCGAATCCGCGCCATCTCCCCCTTTCCGAAGGGGGAGTCTGAGGGGGTTGTGCGGCCGCACGCTGAATGCACTCAATAACCGCGTCTATGTTTTCATAGATCTCCGCATTTGTGAATCGTAAAATCCTCAAGCCCAATGAGGCTATATACCCATCGCGGCGCCGATCATAATCAAGGCTTTGCGGGGAGAAATGGCTGTCCCCGTCCACCTCAATAGCCAGACGAAGGGTCGGGTAATAAAAATCAACAATGTAGGCGCCAATGCCGTGCTGCCGACGAAATCGCGGACCAATGTCTTCCTTTCGGAGATGCAGCCAAAGCAGACGTTCTGCTTTGGTCGGCTCCCGGCGAATGAACCGACGGAATAGTTTTTGGTCTGCTCGATTGAAAATCGTTTCCCTTCTCACATCCGTAAAACAACCCCTCCAGACCTCCCCTTCGAAAGGGGAGGATGGCACGTTCAAACCCGTCTAATATTCCCCCATCCCGAACCCGCCGCCGATCTGCGAGCGCTCCTGCAGCTCCGCCTCGACCAGCTCGCGATCGCGGCCGTAGCGCAGGCGCGACAGCTGCTTCATCTGCTCCATCCGCTCGCGGTTGCCCCGCGGCGCGAAATGGAAATTGAGCGTGAACGGCGTGGCCTGCGAGTTGTCGACGATCATCTTGCAGTACCACGTCAGCTTGTCGGAGTTCATCAGATCGAAGCCGTTGAAGGTCGGCGCGAAGATCTTCTCGAACGTCTCCACGTCCTCCGGGCCGATGCGCGACACGAGCATCGTGCCCACGTTGCCGAACACGGCGTCCTTGATGAGCGTGTTGTTGTTCTTGACGAGCTGGCCGATGTACTGGTGCGCGATGACGAGATCCAGCTTGTACTTGCGCGCTTCCGACAAAATCGTGGCGACGGAATCCGTCACGAAGTTCTGGAACTCGTCGATGTAGAGCATGAAATCCTTGCGCGCGCTTTCCGCCATGTCGGCCCGCGACAGCGCCGCCATCTGGATCTTGGAAACCAGCACGAGGCCGAGCAGCTCCGCGTTCAAGTCGCCGATCTTGCCTTTCGAGAGGTTGATGAGCAGGATCTTGTTCTCGTCCATCGCCTGGCGCACGTTGAAGGCGCTCTGCTGCTGGCTGATGATCGGCCGCATGACGTCGTTGGCGATGAACGGCGTCAGCTTGGACGTGATGTAGGGCACCATGTTGGCGAGCGACGCCTCGCCCCCCGCCTTCTGCGCCTCCTTTTCCCAAAAGTCCTTGACGACCTGCGTCTTGCACTTCGAGAGCTTGTACGCGCGGAACTCCTCGTCGGCGAGCACGCGCGGGATCTCCATCAGCGTCGAGCCGGAGGCCGGGTCGTCCATCACCAGGATCATGGCGTTGCGCATGTACTGCTCGAACATCGGGCCGCCGGTCGCCTTCAGGTCGTAGAGCTTGTCGAACACCTTGAGCATCTCGCCGACGACGAACGTCTTCTGCTCCGGGTAGCGCTCGTCGTACTCGAGCATGTTGAGCCCCATCGGGCGCTCGACGTCGGCCGGATCGAAGTGGATGACGTCGTCCACGCGCTCCGGCGGGATGTTGCCGAGCAGCTCCTCGATGAGGTCGCCGTGCGGATCGACGACCGCCAGCCCGTGCCCGTGGCGGATGTCCTGCACCGCGAGCTGCGCGATGGTGGCCGTCTTGCCGGAACCCGACTTGCCGATCAGGTACATGTGTCGCTCGCGGTCCTCGAGCTTCATCCACACGGGCGTGCGGCTGCCGCGGTACAGGTTGTAGCCGAGCTCGATGTCGCCCTCCGAAGGCCCGGGGACATTGACGGGCGCCGGCCCGCGGCGCGCCGTGAGCCACTGGATGTTGGGCGTCTCCGTCCACGGCAGCGGCAGGTGCCACAGCGACGCCATCTCCTCGGCGTTGAAGACGCCGCGCATGCGCTCGTCGAACACGCGCTCGATGAAGCCGCTCACCAGGCGCGTCTTGGAGCGCGGCACGGTCTTTTTGAACGAATTGCCGTACTCGTAAACGTTGTACTCGGCGAACGCGTTCAGCATGTTCGCGAGCGTCGCCTGCGCGCGCTCGGCCGTGTCGCCGGAAGCGACGGCGCGTACGCACACCTCCATGCCGGCCTTGCTCGCCTTTTCCTCCAGCCCCTGCACGACCTGCTCCTCGAGCGGCGAGAGCCGGTGCTCCGGCGCCTCCTTCGCCTCCTTGAGGCCGGAAAGCTCCGCAAGCCCGGCCTTGCTTTTCTTGTGGCCGGCGATCGCCTCGGACATCGTCATGCCCTGCTTCATGTCGCTCGCGATCTTGATGCCGCGAGATCGGAA
>JAJYIV010000014.1:6577-28026 GCA_021789915.1 bacterium
TGCCGCGCGTGCGCCAGCCAGGCGGCGCGGAACGCACGAGGAACTGGAACGCGGCGCCTTCCGTCTCGGGAAGCTTGGCGATGGCGTTCGTCAGCGCGTTCAGCGGGTCCTTGTCCAGCTTGCGGTACGTCTTGATCGGAAAGGCGCCCGGGCGCTTGAGCGTGAGATAGCTGCCGAGGATGACGCCGCGCGGCGTAAAGATGTTGTAGTCCTCGACCGGCTCCACGTTGGCGGAGGGCCAGGCGGCCGCCAGCGACTGCTCGAGGAAATTCTGCGACGCCCGCGGCACCGTGACGTAGAAGCGGATGACCTTGCGCAGGCAGACGATCTCGAACGCCCATTCGTCCGTGTGGCCCAGGAGCCAGGTCTTGAACCCGCGCTGCGACTTCATGCCGCCCACCATCGAGAAGAACGCCTCGGCGGCCGCGATCGCCTCCTGCACGCGCTCCTTGGTCGCTTCGGCCTTCTGCTCCTCCGCCGTCGCGAAGCGCGGCACGGTCACCAAAAGCGTCGCCATGTCATAGCGCGCGTGCCGCCGGCGCAGGATGGCGCGCAGCACGTGCACGGCGAGGACGGCGGCGAACGCGAGGACGGCGAGGACGACGATCCACCAGACGAGCGTCGCGGCGTCAAAACCAGGCGCGGCGGAAAGGGCCGGCAGCGTGTTTTGGTCCAGGCCGTAATAGGTGGGGGTCATGCGAGACGGCCTCGGCGGCGTTCCTCTTCCGCCGCGGCGAGAATCTTATCGGTCTTGATTTTGGCTTCCTGCTCCAGGAAGAAACGATTCACGCCGGGGATCAGGCGCAGCCAGTCGAACAGCAGCCGGAAGATTTTTTTGACATGGGCGTGGGCGGCGGCGACCAGCGCGCGGATCTTCCGGGCGGCTTGCTCGCCGCGCGCGCGGAAAACCGCCTGCCGCGCAGGCGGCAGCTGGCGGTACAAGTCTTCCAAATCCTCCTGCATCGCCGCCTCGATGTCGCGCAGCAGCGGATCCTTCGGCGGCGCGCTGACGGCTGACGGCTGAGGGCTGACGGCTGACGGCTGAGGGCTGAGGGCTCCTTCCGTCTCGACGAGCGGCGGCGCCTCGGGCGCGGCTTCCACGGGAGCTTCGGGCCGCCGTTCGGACGCGGGGGCCTGGACCGATTCCGTCTCCGCGTAGATGTCCTCCGGTTCCGCCGGCGCTTCCTGCGCGGACGGGGTTTTGATCTCGGCGGACACGGGGGCGGGCGGCATCCGTTCAACCGGCTGGCGCGCATGTCCGTCGATCTTGTCGTCCAAAGGAGGCATAACACCGGCATTATAGCCGGAAGAACCAAATGGGACAAAGAACCAAGATTAAAAAATGGGGCAAAATGGAACAAAGATCCAAGGACCAAAACGGGCCGCGGGGGCCCGTTTGTTTACGCCGCGCGAACGATCTGCCCCTTGGCCGTGTCTTCGACCGTGAAGCCGTGCGCCGTGATGCGGTCGCGCAGCGCGTCCGCCTTTGTCCAATCCTTCGCCGCGCGCGCCGCGGCCCGTTCATCCAGCAGCGCCTGCACCTCGGCCGGGATTTCGTCTTTCTTGCCGACTTCGTCCGCGAGCCGCAGGCCGAGCATCCGGTCGAAGTGCAGCAGCGTCGCCAGGCGATCGGCCGGCGTGATGTCCTTGTCTTCCAGCATTTCCCACAGGATGGCCAAGCCCTCCGGCGTGTCGAGATCGTCATCCAGCGCCGCGTCGAACGCGCGCTCGTACGCGGGCTCGACTTCGCCAATGCTCCCACCCCCCCGCCGAGGTCGCTTACCCCCCGCCTGCCGCGAGGCGGCCAGCAGGCTGCCCCCCTTGGCAGTGGGGCAATCAGACTCGCCTACAGACCGCACGAACGCGCGCAGGCGCTTGAGCGCGTTCTGCGCCGCCTCCAGCGCCTCGAAGGTGAAGTTCAGCTTGCTGCGGTAATGCGCGCCGAGGAAGTAATAGCGCAGCGCGAGCGGATCGAAGCCCTTGGCCGCCAGATCGTCGAGCGTGTAGACGTTGCCGAGCGACTTGCTCATCTTGCCGCCGTCGATCGTGATGAACTCGTTGTGCATCCACACGTTCGCCTCGAGCGCGCCGGTGGCGGCTTCCGTCTGCGCCAGTTCATCCTCGTGATGCACGGCGATGTGGTCCACGCCGCCGGTGTGCACGTCGAACGGCACGCCCAGGTACTTGGCGCTCATCGCGGAACATTCCAAATGCCAGCCGGGGAATCCGACGCCCCAAGGCGACTCCCATTCCATGTCGCGCTTCCCGCCCGTGGGCGAGAACTTCCACAAGGCGAAATCGGTCGATTGCTTTTTGCCGCCCATCTCCACCCGCGCGCCCGCTTTTTTCTCCGCCGCCTTCTGCCGCGACAGCCGGCCGTAGTCCGCGAGCTTCGACGTGTCGAAGTAGATGCCGTCTTCCGTGCGGTACGTGAAGCCGTTTTTCTCCAGGCGCTCGACCAGCCCGATCTGCTCGGCGATGTGCGCCGTGGCGCGCGGATAGGCGTCCGCCGGCTCCACGTTGATGCGCTTCAGGTCGCGAAAGAAGGCGTCGGCGTAGAACGCGGCGACGTCCCAGGCGCTCTTCCCTTCCCGACGCATGGCGGCGATCATCTTGTCCTCGCCTTCGTCCGCGTCGCTGGTGAGATGGCCAACGTCGGTGATGTTCATCACGGCCGTCACCTTGAGCCCGCGCGCGCGGAACAGCCGCGCCAGCAAATCGGCGAACACGAAGGAGCGAAGATTGCCGATGTGGGCGAACCAGTACACCGTGGGGCCGCACGAATACATCCGCACTTCGCCCGGATGCACGGGCTGCAGCGGTTCCGTCCGGCGCGTCAGGGTGTTGTAGAGGCGGATCATAGGGCTGGGAGTCAGAAGTGAGAATAGCACGGGCGAAGAAAACAAAAAACGACGCTGCGGGTTGCCCCGGAGGCAGCGTCGTCCTGAGGCCAGGAGGCCGAAGGACCTCGCTGCGGGTTGCCCCGGAGGCAGCGTCGTCCTGAGGCCAGGAGGCCGAAGGACCTCTTCGCGCGCCCGCGCATCGAAAAATCCGCCGCGTTCCCCGGAGGGAACGTGGCGGAAGGGCGGCGGCGCGTCAGCGCGTGATCTTCACGAGCCCGCGCGGAACGAGCAAGCGGCGCGTGACGATCTCGTAGTTGGCGACGCCGAGCACGCCGCCGGCAAGGGCGCCGATCAGGACGGCCGAGGGCGGCACGAGCGTTCGGCCCGCGAGGAAGCCGACGGCCGCGCCGATCATCGCGTCCACGCCGCAGATCAGGCGCTCCTCCGAGTGGACGAGCAGGAAGAGCTTCCACGCGAAGCGGCCGAGGAAGCGCGCGGCCGCGGGGACGTGCAAGACGCACCACACGATGCCGCGCAGCATCAGCAGCGCGACGCCGATCGGCGAGAGGAAGAACGCCCATCGCCAGCTCTTCTTCGCGTCCACGCGTTCCGTCATCAGGACTTGAAACGTCCACAAGCCGCTGCCCAGGCCGGTGATGATGAAGAAAACCAGGACGCCGGACATTATCTTGTCAGGGAGTGTCCCTTCGGGGGGATTCCAAATCTCTCCAAGGAAGGCCATCCCGAGAAGCACGCTGGCGCCCGTGGCCTCCGCCGCTACGCCGGCCGCCAGCCGCGAGAGCACGGTCCACGCGCCGCGCCAGGTCGGGCGATGACGGCGCAGGAAATCGCGCGCGTAGGACAGCTCCTCCATGAAATGCGGGCCGGCCCAGCGCGCGGCACGCGGAATGGCACGGACGACCGTGCGCCACTCGTACGAGAAGTACCCGACGATTCCGCCGACGAGCAGGCCGACCGGCAAGTGAATCCACCAGCGGTGCAAGCCCGTCGAGAGGGCGATGAGCGTGCCGATGCCTGCGCCCAGGGCGCTGGCCACGAACACCTTGCCTGATTTCGTCTCCATCGACGTTCTCCTTTTTTCGGCTGTGAACGACCGATCCGGGCCGCCGCGGTCCGAGATCGCTGGGATGGTAGAGCCATCTTTCCGTCTGCGTCAAGGGCCTGTTTCCGTTTCACGCTCCACGTTACACGTTACACAAAACCGCCCGCAGGCGGTTTTGCCGATTCAATCCTCGACGTACGACAGGAGCGTGCGCACGATTTCCTGGTGCCGGATCTCGTCGTTCTTGATGTGCTCCACTTTGTCGTGGAAGCCGTTCAGACGGAACTCGCGCAGGAGCGTGTCGCAGTTCACTTCCGCCGCGTGCTCCAGCTTCAAGGCCTGTTCAAGGATGAAGCGCAATTGCGTGTCTGGCATAGGCGTGGGGTCAGGCCATTTTTTCCTTCAAGGCGTCGAGGTCTTCGCGATGGCCGCGGCTCTCCGCGATCATCGTCGTCAGCAGCGTGTGCGCATCCGCCGCGTGCGCCCCGAACCGCTTCATCAGCCCCTCGTTCCGGATGGTGTCCGAGTAGATCTGGATGAAGTCGTCTTCGTACTGGATGCCCTGCTCGACGATGGCAAGCAATGATTCTTTCATATGGGCACAGCATACAACGGGCCGGCGGCAAAAGGAAGTGCATTACTCGTATCGCAATGCCTCGATCGGGTTCAGGCGCGCGGCGCGGCGGGCCGGCACGTAGCCGAACACGAGCCCGATGCCCGTCGATACCGCCACGGCCAGCGCCACGGACGACCAGGAAACGGCCGTCGCCGTGCCGGAAACCTTGCTGATGACGGACGAGGCGAGGAATCCCGCGCCGATGCCGATGACGCCGCCGAACACGGTCAGCATCGTCGCTTCCGCCAGGAACTGCCGGTTGATGTCGCTGCGCCCGGCCCCGATGGCCTTGCGCAGGCCGATCTCGCGCGTGCGCTCGGTCACCGTGGTGAACATCATGTTCATGATGCCGATGCCGCCCACCAGGAGCGAGATGCCGGCGACGGCGGCGAGCAGGTTGGTGAACGTCGAGGCGATGGAAGACGCGGTCGCCACCAGGTCCGTCTGGTTCAGGATCGTGAAGTCCGCCTGGCTCGGGCTGCGCAGCTTGTGCTGGGCGAGCAGCAGATACGTCATCTGCGCCTGGAGCAGGTTCATGGACGGCTGGTCCTTCGCTTGGACGCTGATCGAGGACAGGTAGTCGTGGCCGGACAGGAGCTGCGCCATGGTATGGAGCGGCACGAAGATCTGGTCGTCCTGGTTCATCGGCCCGCTGCCCCCCTTGGACAGGGTGACGCCGATCACCGTGAAATCCTGCTCGTCGATGCGGATGCTCTGGCCGATCGGATCAACGCCCGCGCCGAACAAGTCGCTCTGCACCGTCGGGCCGATGACCGCCACCCTCGAGCGCGACGCGTCGTTCTGATCGGTAAAAAACGCGCCTTCGGCGATCTGCACGTTGCGCACGTCCGGGTAGGCGGCCGTCGTGCCGATGACCTGCGTATTGGTGTTGGTACCGCGGGCGGTGACCTGCGCGCGCAGGTCCTGCTCAGGGGCCACCGCCTGGGCCAGCGGCAACTGCGCCGTGAGCGCCGCCGCATCGTCCATGGTCAGCGTGTCGCCGGACCCGCGCGCCGCGCGGACGCCGGACGTCTGCGGCGCGCCCGGCATCACGATGAGCAGGTTCGAGCCGATGGACTGGATGTTCTTGGAAATGGTGTCCTGGGCGCCCTGGCCGATCGCCACCATGGCGATCACGGAGCCGATGCCGATCACGATGCCCAGAATCGTCAAACCCGAACGAACCTTGTTGGACAACAAGGCGAGGGTCGTCTCTTCCCACACGTCGGAGAATCGCATCATAGGGTGGCTACGCGCCGGTGTTCCACGCGCCGGTCATCCATGATCTTTCCGTCCCGGAGGTGAATCACGCGTTGCGCGTGTTCGGCGACGTCCTGCTCGTGCGTGATGAGCACGATGGTGCGCCCTTCGTCGTTGAGCTTCTGGAACGTGGCGAGGACGATTTCGCCGGTTTTCGTGTCCAGGTTGCCCGTCGGCTCGTCCGCCAGCAGGACGGCCGGGTCGTTCACGAGCGCGCGGGCGATCGCGACGCGCTGCATCTGGCCGCCGGAGAGCTGGTTGGACCGGTTGTGGAAACGGCTTTCGTCGAAGCCCGCGGCGCGCAGGGCATCCTTCGCCAAATCCTCCCGTTCGTTCTTTGGAATGCCCTGGTACACCAGCGGCAGCGCGACATTGCGCACGGCCGTGGCGCGCGGCAGCAGATTGAACGCCTGGAACACGAAGCCGATCCTGCGCGTGCGGATGTCGGCCAGCTCCTCGTCCGTCAGCGTGGACACGTCGCGGCCGTCCAGAAGATAGGTGCCGGACGTGGGCGTGTCCAGGCAGCCGAGGATGTGCATCATCGTCGACTTGCCGGAGCCCGACGGCCCCATGATGGCGACGAATTCGCCCGGCTTCACGTCGAAGGAAATGCCGCGCAGGACCGGAATGTCTTCCCGGCCCTGATGATAGGTCTTGGTGATGTCTTTGACGGAAATCATAGGTTACCCGCCGATGCGCACGGCCCCGCCGCGGAAGCCGCCGCCGAAATTCCCCCCGCCCGCGCGGAAGAAGGCGCCGCCGGCGCCGGGGCCCGCGCCGCCCGCCGTCGGGGCCGCGGTCGCCGCCGCGACGGTGCGGATCACGATGACGTCGCCGGCCTTGAGGCCCGAGGTGATTTCGGTCTGCGTGTCATTCGTCAATCCGGTCTGCACCGGCA
Source organism: bacterium (assembly GCA_021789915.1). GTDB lineage: Bacteria > Patescibacteriota > Patescibacteriia > UBA9934 > GWF2-40-263 > JAJYIV01. Next base: position 13,258 of record JAJYIV010000014.1, read on the forward strand.
CGGATTGCGGCTTGCCCTTGGCGTCCAGTTCCTGGACGAAGGAGCCGCCATGGTTTGCCTGCACGGCAGACGACGGCACGACGACCACGTTGTCCCGCTCGTTCGTGGCGATGGCGGCGGACACGTTCATGCCGGGCCTGATCTGCGGATCGGGATTCTGGATGACGATGGCGACGGGGTACGTGACGACGCCTTGCGTGACGGTGCCCAGGGGATCGACTTGGGCGACCGTGCCCGCCTGGCGCACGTTCGGGAGCGCGTCAAACGTCAGGGCGGCCGTCTGGCCGACCTTGACGTTCACCACGTCGACTTCATTGAGCGTCACGTCGGCCGTGAGCTGCGACGCCAGGATCGTCGCGACCGCGCCGGACGTCTGGTCGCCGGCCTTGGCCGTCAGATTGGCGACCACGCCGTCGAACGGCGCGCGAACGGTGTCGTCCGCGAGCGAGGCCTGCGCGTCGGCCAGCGCGTTCTGTTTCTGCTGGATGGAGAGCTGCTGGCTCTGCACGTCCAGGGCGTTCGCCCCGGCCTGCAGCTGCTGCAAGGCCGTCTGTTTCTCGCCGATGGACTGCTCGGCGTCCGTGATCGCCTGCTGGTCGTTCGTGATCGCGTCCACGGACGACAGCAGATCGCCCAGCTGGGTGTTCGTCGTTCCCGTGGAGGCCTGCAGGTTCGCCTCGTCGCCCGAGAGCGTGGACGGCAGCTTCTTGTTGTAATACGTCAGCGTCTGGTTGACGTAATCCAGGAAGTTCTTGGCGTCCTTGACGCTTTCCGCGATGGACTTGGTGGTGGCGTACGTCTCGTTGAGCAGCGTCTCGATCTGGTCCGCGCTCTCGTAGCGGCTGGAATTCTTGTAATCCGCCACGTTCGTCTTGTACGCCTGGCTCGCCGTGGCGTAGCTCGCCAACGCGCTGTCCTTGAAGGACAGGTCCTGCGCGTCGATGGCGGGCGTGAGGCCGCTGATGGAATCGCCGTACACGTCGATGAAGGCCTGGCCCGTGTCGGAGGACGTGCCCGTCATGACGGTGTCCATGCCCGTCATCACGTCGGGCAGATCCAAGAAGGCCGCCGCGACGGCGTTGTAGGCGTCGTCATACGCCTTGGAAAGATTGTTCTGCGCGTCCAGCTTGGACTGCTGCGCCTGCGTCACCGCGTTCTGCGCCTGCAGCAAGGAGAGGGCGTCCGGCGGCTGCTGCAGTTTCTGCAAGGCGATCTGGGCGGACGTGAGGTTGGCTTGGGCGTCGCGCACGGCGCGCAGGGCGGAAGACGCATCCAGCTGCACGAGGATTTGTCCCGCCCTGACGGCTTGGCCTTCCTTGACGGGAACGGACGTGATGGTGCCCGACGCGGTCGGCTTGACGTCGACGCTGTCGGAGGAAGCCACCTGGCCGCTGCCTTGGGCCGAGACGACGAGGTTGCCCAGGCGCACGGGCGCCGTCACGTACGAAACGGCGGGAGCCTTCGTGCGCGCGGCATAGACGCGCCAGCCGACGGCGCCGGCGATCGCAAGCAGCAACGGGACGAGCACGCGCGGACGGATCAGCGGCCGAAAGGAAAAAGCCATAGCATGTGGTTCTATGGCTCATACTACGCTTCGGCAGCCGGATTATTTCACGCCGCCGTCTCATCCGGCTGCTCGGCCGTTGCCGGGGCCTGGTTCTTAATGAAATCCCGCTCGCTCATCCGGCCCAGGCCCGCTTCGATGCGCTCGCGGATCATGTCGGCGAGCGGGCGGACGCGCGCGAGCGGATGCGCCGCGGAGGCCGGGCGCGCCGGCGGCGGCAGGATGGCGATGTCCTGCGTGGAAATGGTGTACATCTGCCGGTTCTCCCAGCCGTGCACGACCACGCGGTCGCCGACGGCCACGTCCGACATGTCGGCCGGCTGCGCGCCGCGGTACGCCTTGGTGGCCGAGGTGTATTCCACGGTCCACGTGGCGCCGCCGTCAAGCTTCACGTTGAACAGGCGGCCGGCCGGAACGGCGCCCGTGACGGTGCCGGTGTATCCGGCAAAGGGCGCGCCGCCGCCGCCGACGGGGTTCGCATCCTTCACGGCGCGCGCGGCGATGATGCCGTCGTCGCCGACGCGCCCCACGATCTCGACGTCGTCGCCGACGCCGACGTCGCCCGGCGAACCCGCGCCGCCGGAAGCGGTCGTGAAGCGCGCGTTCGCATCGTACGTGACGCTGACGATTTCATCGGCGACGCCCACCAGGTTGTTCACGTCGTCATAGCGCAGCGACGGATCAGCCGCCAGCCGCACGTCCAGCAGGCGGCGGCCGGCGTCCGTGCCGACCACCGTGCCCTTGAACGGGCGGGTGCGGGCCATGAGGAAGATCCGGCTGCCGCGCCGCAGCGCGACGATGATCGACGCCTGATCCGTTTCCCTGGCCAGGCGCAGGCGCACGCGGTCGCCGATTTGAAAATCGGAGAGCGCGGCCGGGTTGGCCGGCGGCACCACGAGATGCGTGGACGGCGTCACGGACACGACCGTGTCCGTCCCGTTCCATGTGACCGTCATGGTCGATGCCGCCGCGTCGATTGATTTCACCCAGCCGTTTGCGGCGCGCACGGTCGAGGCGTCCAGCGAGACGTCCTGCACGGACGAGGCCGTCACGACGCCCGTCGCCTCGTCCTGCGTTCCGGAGACGGCGAGCCCGTCGCCCGTGATCCATCCGTCCATCGCGTCGCTCAAGGACGCGCCGGCGGGAATGGTCACCACATGGTCCGTCCAGGTTCCCTGCGGGTTCTCCCGAACGACCACCGTCGCCGGAAGATCCGTCGACGAAAGTTCGATCAGCTGGCCCGAGAAGCGGACCGGCGCGGCGGCAAAAGCGAACGCCGGAAGGACGAGGAATAAACCGGCGAAAAGTCCTGCGAAGGAAAGCGTGCGTGTCATACGGTGTTTCAGTATAGACGGCAAACGAAAAACGGGACAGAAGACCGGCCCGTTTTTTGCTTCATTTGGCGAAAGCGACGGCCGGCGCGGAGGAAACGAGAAAGGTCGTCTCCTGCGCGGGTACGAGCCCGAGGATGGCCACTTCGTGCTGCACGTGATCCAGCGTCTGGATCCGGCTCACGGCCAGCTCCAGACGCCGGTGCTCCTCCGTCAGCGTCTGCATCCGATTCTGCAGCGTGCGTTCCATGAAGCCCCGCGACACGGCGGCATTTATCTGGCCGATATACAAGGCGACGAGCGCGAGGATGCCGGCAAGCGCCGCCGCGTTCAGCGCCACGACGTGGCGGCTTACGAACGACGCGTTCTTTTTTCCGCCGGAGGCGGGCACGTGGGCGTACATGGTCGGCGTAATCGGCATAGGAGGAAAAAGGAAGGGCGGCGGGCGGGTTCCGAGCGGGACTCAGCGGCCGATGCGTTCCGCCACGCGGAGCTTCGCGCTTCGCGCGCGCGGATGGCGGATGCGCTCCTCTTCGGACGCGACCGCGGGCTTCTTCGTCAGCACGCGCAGGTCGGCGCGCCCGGCGAAAAACGTCTTCACGGCGCGGTCTTCCAGCGAGTGAAAGGAGATGACGGCCAGGCGGCCGCCGGGTTTCAGGAGCGACGCGGCTTCCGGCAGCGCGCGCGCCAGTTCGCCGAGCTCGTCGTTCACGGCGATGCGCAGGGCCTGGAAGGCGCGCGTGGCGGGATGTATTTCCCCTCTGCCAAGGGGGGAAAGCCGGCGAAGGCCGGCAAGGGGGGTTGCTCCGCGACGGACCATGGGGGGATGCCGGCGAAGGCCGGCAAGGGGGGTTGCTCCGCGACGCAGGACCGCCGCTTCGATCACGCCGGCCAGCCGTCCCGTCGTGAGAATCCGCTCCTGACGCCGCGCCTCGACAATCGCCGCCGCAATCCTCATCGCCTGAGGCTCTTCGCCGTAGACGCGGAACAGGCGCGCCAGCTCGTCCTTCGTCCAGCCGTTGACGATGCCCGCGGCCGTCAGCTCCTGATCGGGGTCGTATCGCATGTCAAGCGGACCGTCGTGCGCAAAGGAGAACCCGCGCGAGGGGTCGTCTACGTGCGCCGATGAAAACCCGAGATCCAGGAAGATCCCGTCGAACGTCGTAAAGTTTTGTTCCGCAGCAAGCCGCCGCATGTCGGCATAGCTCCCCCGCACGCATACGGCGCGCGGGCCCACGGAGCCAAGCCTGCGGACGGCCACCAAGAGATTCCTCGGATCCCGTTCGATCCCGAGCAAGCGTCCGTCCGGCGCGGTGCGCGCGAGCAGCACGGCGGCGTGTCCGCCATGCCCCAGCGTTCCGTCCAGGAACGTCTTGCCTGGCCGCGGTTCCAGGAACCGCAGGACTTCTTCGAGAAGAACGGGGATGTGCATGGTTTCCATACGTAGAATCGCTCGCCGTCGGCTCGCTCGTAGAACGTAGAAATCGTAGAAGCGTTTCATCCTCGTCGTTTCTACGTTTTCTACGTCTTCTACGTTTTCTACGCCTCCTCCTCAGCACGCACGGCCCAGGAAGCCGACGCCGGACAAGGTTCAGTTAACCCGACGCCGTCTTCCAAGCCGCGCATCCCGAGAACACAGCCGTTAGCCCTTAGCTATTAGCTTTTAGCCGGAAGTCGAACGGACTTTCTGGCTAACGGCTAATGGCTAATAACTATATGCCCAATCCTCCCAACTGCTCGGCAATGTCGCTCACGTCACTCTCCGTCCGCTTCTTGTAGGCCTCCCACGTCTCCACGTCCCACAGTTCCAAACGGTTGTAGACGCCGACCACCACGGCCGACTTCGCGATCCCAGCGTACGTCCGGAGGTATTCCGGCAACACGAGCCTTCCCTGCTTGTCCATCTCGACGTCCATGGCGCCCGCAAGCATGAGTCGGGCGAATGCACGGCTGTTGGACTGCCCCAGGGGCAAACCCGCCAGCTTTTCGGCCAGCTTGTCCCACTCCTCCTTGGGGAACAGGAAAAGTGAAGCGTCGAGACCTCGCGTCACCACCGCCCCCCTCGCGAGGTCCCCACGGAACTTCACTGGGATCGCCAATCGTCCCTTGTCGTCGATGGTATGTTTGTACTCACCAATGAACATAGGGCGGTGTGTTGACGGGATGGCCCTCCCGTCGGGGTCGAAGCGTGGAAATAAAATGTGAGCACCCAACCAGCAGGTTGGATCCCCACTTACTTCCACCTGACACCATTTTATGCCACTGCAAAACACCGGTCAACACTTCACGCCATTTTCATTTTTGCCCCGAAAATATTGATCGAAATGAAAAAGAAGACACGGCTTGTGGATAAGTTCCACCTACATTTCGGCAAGAACAAAAGACCCCCAGCGTCGCTGGGGGTTTACGAGGACGAAGCGGATAAGCGGCTTAAGGATGTTTTTAAACCGACGACGAGGACGATGGCGCCGATGATCACAAGCGCGGCGCCGGCCGTGTTCAAAAGGTCGCCGAGACTGTAGACGAAATATACGTCTCGACAGACGTGGAGCGGGAAGATGTCGGACAAGGCGGCAAGCCGGACCCTTTTCACGGTCATCTCCTCATGCCGCGCGCCGAACTCGACGGCATCGAGCACCCTGTCCGAACCCACGAGCGGACACAGCGCCTCGGGAATCATGTCGCGCCGCGGTACGGCGTTCCAATCGACGGATGCCGATATGGACGGCATGCGCCCTCCGTTCACGGCGTACACGATGCCGTTGCACGCGACGCCGAGAGCGCTTACGCATGCCGCAAAGCCGGCGAGGAAGGCCGCGGAGAAGTCAGATGGTTCGTTCGGAACGAGCGGCGGAAGCGGAAATACACGACGGCCGCACAGACGTCAAAGGCGAGGCAAAAGGCTTTTACGGCAATCGGGATCATCTTGGACTCCTGGGGAAAGAACGGGGCTCCTTCTTACACAGAACCGGTGCACACGTCAACCGGCCAGTACGAACCAAATCCCGACCCTCATGGGCCGGGATGGATTCTTTCGAATTCAAGCCGTCGGCTCCTCGGAGGCTGGCGCCTCGACGACGATCTCCTCGGCCGGCATGTCCTCATCGTCCTCACAGCACGGACAGCCCTCGCACGCGCCGTCGCAGCAGCCGCCGTCCAGCATCCACGCGTCGGCCGCGCGAACGGCGACGATGCCCGTCATCACGGCCGTCACCAAGCCGCCGAGCAGCATGGCGATGCCCGCGTAGCCGGCAAACACCGATGTGAATTCCACGCCGGCAAACGAGGAACGGAACAGCAGCCACATCACACCGGCGGCGAACAAGGAGAGCAGCAATCCGCCGACCACGCCGGAGAGACCCCCAAGGAACACGGACCACATCGCGCGAACGAGCGGCATCTTCAGGAAACGCTTGAGCAACATAATTTCCGTGTCATTCCGACCGGACCTCGCCCGCATGCGGGCGGGGGAAGTGGAGGAATCACGCGACCCCTCGACTTCGCTCGGGATGACAATAAAGAAAATGATTACGCACTGATGGTACCCATCGACCGTTTTTTGCGCAAGACGCGGTGATACGAGACGGCAAAGCGGTGCGCCTCGTCGCGGGCGCACTGGAACAGTTCCTTGCCGGCGGTCAGCATGCGCGCCAGATCCTGGTCGGCCGGATCGTGCACCAGCCGGTCCTGCTTGCGGTCGAAGCCTTTGGCGAGACCGACGATGTGGGGACGGCGCTCGGCGTTCGGCGCTCGGCGTTCGGGAATGCCGAACGTCTCGTCGAGCACGCGCTCAACGACGGCCACTTGCCCTTCGCCGCCGTCGATCACCATCACCTGCGGCAGCGGCCACGCCGCGTGCTTGAGCCGGCGGCGCAGCACTTCTTCCATCATCGCAAAGTCGTTGCTCCCCTGCACCGTCTTGATGCGGAACTTGCGGTACGCGGATTTGTCCGGCTGGCCGTTCTCGAACACCGCCATGGAACCAACGGCCGACGTGCCGGAGATGTTGCTGATGTCGTACGCCTCGATGCGGCCGTCGAGGTTGACGCCGCTGTCCGTCACGGGAGGCGGCGTCATCCCGAGGCCAGCAGGCCGAGGGATCCCCGACGGACGGGAAAACGGCAAGGACGCCTCTTCGCGCGTGATGAGCGCCACGTCCTGGATATGTTCGAGCGCATAGACGCTGTTGCGCAATCTCGCCGCGCGCTCGAAATTCATCGCGCGACTGGCGCCTGCCATCTCCTTCTTGAGCTGGCGCAGCAGCTGCGTCTTCTTCCCCCGGAAAAACAGGATGAGCTGGCGGATGATCGTGCGGTACTCGGCCTTGGAGATGGCGCCTACGCACACGCCCGGGCATTTCTTCAGCCCGACGTTGAAGCAGGGTCTCGGCGGCCGGAGCCGGAGACGCTGCTTTTTCGCCGAGGACGGCGACAGTCCGGACCAAGAAAAAGCAGTGTCGAGGACTCCGGACGCTTTCGCCGTCGGCGCGTCGCAGTCGCTCCACGGGATGGCCTTGCGCACAAGGTCGAGCGCCTTGCGCAGCGACGGACCGCTCGTGTACGGCCCGAACACGGCGAGAAATTTCCTCTTCGCCGCGCCGGTGAGCGTCCTGGCGAATGGATTGACGCCGAGCCGCTCGAGGTCAAGCCCGCGCATCAAGAGCGGCTTCGGGAAATCCGCGCGCGTGACGACCAGATAAAGATACGTCTTGTCGTCGCGCTGCAGGATGTTGTACGTCGGCTTGCGCGCCTTGATCTGGTTTGCCTCCAGCACCAGCGCCTCGATCACCGTCGGCGTTTGGACGTACTCGATGCGCGCGATCTGCGCGACCATTTCCTCGATGCGCGCCTCATGCGCCTTCGTGAAGTACGATCCGACGCGGCGCTTGAGCGATGTGGCCTTGCCTACATAAAGGAGGCGGCCCGCCCGGTCGTAATAGAAGTAGACGCCCGGCTCGTCCGGAAGCGCGCCGTTCTTTCCGGCGGAGCCGGATCCGGCTTTGCCGGAGATCTTGATCGAGGCGGGAATCATAGCAATTTGGAAGCAGAATACCCTTTTGATACAATGTCTTCAAACACCTAATCTCACGCCGTATGACGCACCGCGTTGCCGCCTTCATGCTCCTGTCCGCCGCTTCCCTGCTCGCGTTCATGGGCGCCGGCTGCGCCGCCGCGCCATCGGCTGTCCCCGCGGCTCCGGCCGCACCCGCACCGGCGCCCGCCGCGTCGGCTCCCCTGATCCCGGCCCCCGCGCCGAACCAAGGGCAGACACAGGGGTCTGCCCCTACGTCTCCTCCCGCGGTGCAAACGCCGCCCGCCGCCGCGCCTGCATCCGCATCCTTCACCGTCGACGCCTCGGACGCGAGCGCCTCGCCGGAACAAATCACCGTCGCCAAGGGGGCGCAGGTGACGATCACGTTCCGCGTGAACCAAACCGGCACCTATCACGGCGGCCTGGATTTCCGCAGCAGCGTCGTGAACACGGGAACCGTCGCCACGGGGACGTCGAAATCCGTCACGTTCACCGCCGCGCAGTCGTTCGCCTTCCAGCCGTACTGGCCGTCGACGACCATCGCAAAACCATACACGATCCAAGTCACCGTCCAATAATCGTATGAAGAATCCATCCGTCGGCTTCCACCTCCTGCGCGTCGGCCTCGGGATCACGTTCTTGAGCGTCGGCGTGCTGATCCTGCGCCATCCGGACGCATGGGGCGGCCTGCTCCAGCCATGGGCCGCAGGGCTTCTTCCCGTTCCGCTTGCGCAGGCCATGGTCGCAACCGGCCTGCTCGACGCTGCCGTCGGCCTCTTCCTGTTGGCCGGCATCGGCGTGTGGGTGGCCGCGCTCGTCGGCATGCTGCATCTGTTCGTCGTTCTCCTGACCGTAGGCGTAAATGACGTGACCGTGCGGGACGTCGGCCTGCTCATGGCATCGGCGGCCCTGCTTTGGCAGGATCTCGCGGACCGCGGCGTGCGCCCTTTCGTCGAACAACGCTGAAGAAATTATCCACAAGGCGTCCTTGACGGCATTTTATCGTGCACGTATCTTGGCGTAATCGCCCTGCGTAAACGGAAGGCTCGGTCAACTCGGCCGCGACTGTCGCTCGATGCTTCTTCGGGGAACGAAGGAGCGGAAAACGACGGGACGGACGAAGCCGCTCTGCGGTTAACGCCGAGCCGAGGCTGTTTGCGGATGGTGAAGCCGACGGGTCACGCGAAAAATGACTCGATCGGAAGTCGGACACCGGGCGTCGACGGCGCCCTTCACGGCGGAGAGCTTGCGGCTCAAGGTCGGGTGTTTCCACGAGAGCAGCCAACGGGGAGTCATGGCCTCGCGCTGCAGGATGCGCACAGGCGAAAGCCGAAGCGCACGGCGCGCCGCTCGCGGTTCTCCTCTGGAGAGCCACGTCAAGCGAGAACCTGCGGAAGGGCTGACGCGCCCTATCCGTTCTGGCAATGCGTCACGCCGGCGTCATGAACCGGCCCCGCCCCTACTTCCTCGGACCTGGTCCGGGTGACAGGAAGTGCAGGACGCGCGAGCGCCCTGCGTGGCGGTGAAGTCGCGAGACAGGCCTGTGTCCAAAGGCCGGCGTGTGACCCCAAAGGCACCGCTGATCGGCCGGTCGGCCTTTCTGTCTTCCGTCCGGCCATCGCCCGACGGTACGGCGGTTCCCCCGCCGAGCGCATGCCTCTCTCATCGCGGAAGGTTCTATCTGCCGATTAACTTCGTCAGATCGGGCCGGAAGACGAACTCGCGAGGGTTCGGGACAGATGAGGGACAGGACGGAACGCGGAAGCCGTTCCGAATTCCAAGGCCGTCAAAAGCCGCGGAAGACCTGACACAGGCAACTTGCTTCCCTGCCCCGTTCGCGGGCGCCCAATGCCGCAAGGCAAAGGACGCGCGCGGACGGGGCGTTTCTTTTCGAGTTTGTCCATTGACATTCCGTCTTTTCCCTGCTATCGTCCTCCACGCACGTTCCACATCAAGCGCCGGAGGATTTCATGCGCATGCGGTTGCCTTCCTTGCGTTCTCTGGAACCGTCCGTTCTGCTCCTCGTCGACGGCCGTCCGATCCGCCATCCGGACGATCTCCCGTACCAGGACGATGACATGGACGACGCCGTTCCGCCGGACCTCCAGAGCCCTGCGGACGGGACCGGCGGGATGACGGGCAGTCCCCGCAGGCAAACGCTTGCCAAGAAGCCCCCGCTTCGCCCGGTCGATTTCCTGGCGCTCACGCCGACGGAACGCACCGTGGTTCGCTACGGTCCGACGTTCGCGACGCGCGTGCAAGATCGCATCTGCTGGTTTCGACGAACGTCCGTAGGCGAAGAGATGATCCGCTACGCCGACGAACGCACCGCGCCGTGAGCGCGAATGCGCGCGCCCTCCCGCCCCGTCGTCCTGACGAGGCGGTTTTCTTTTTTTAGAGCCTGTTCAGAATCTTTCTTCCAGGGACATGCGGATGACGTTTTAGGCGAAAAAGGCGAAGGCCGACGAAGCGTAGCCGAAGCTACGGTGAGGAGGCCTGAGACGTTTGCAGCCAAAACGGGGCCGAATGGAGCCGGAAGAAAAGATTTTGAACAGGCTCTTAGAGCATGCGACGCAGGTACTCTCCCGTGGCGCTGCCCGCGTGGCGCGCGATCTCTTCCGGCGTGCCGGCGATCACGACCGTGCCGCCCTTGTCGCCGCCTTCCGGCCCCATGTCGATGAGCCAGTCGGCCGTCTTGATGACGTCCAGGTTGTGTTCGATGACGATGACGGAATTGCCCTTGTCCACCAGCGCGTGCAGCACCTCAAGCAGGGTCTTCACGTCCTCGAAGTGCAATCCCGTCGTCGGCTCGTCAAGCAGGTACAGCGTGCGGCCCGTCGCGCGCTTGGACAATTCCGACGCGAGTTTGACGCGCTGCGCCTCGCCGCCGGAGAGCGTCGTCGCGCTCTGGCCCAGCTTCAAATAGCCCAAGCCAACCCGGTTCAGCGTCGAGAGCTTGTCATGAATGGGCGGGATGTCCTCGAAGAACGCCGCGGCTTCCTCGACCGTCATCTCCAGCACCGCAAAGATGTTCTTGTCCTTGTACTCGATTTCCAGCGTCTCGCGGTCGAAGCGGCGGCCCTTGCACACGTCGCAGGTGACGTACACCGTCGGCAGGAAGTGCATCTCGACGGCGATGGTGCCGTGGCCCTCGCAGTTCTCGCAGCGTCCGCCGGGCGTGTTGAAGCTGAAGCGGCCGGGCCGGTAGCCGCGGAAACGCGCCTCGGCGGTGGCGGCGAACAGCTCGCGGATCGGCCCCCACGCGCCCGTGTACGTCGCCGGGTTCGAACGCGGCGTGCGGCCGATCGGCGACTGGTCCACGAGCACGGCCTTGTCGAGATACTCGGTGCCCAGCAGCGCGCGGTGGCGGCCCGGAGCGGCCGTCGAGCCGTACAGCCGGCGCGAGAGTTCCTTGAACATCGTGTCGTACGCCAAGGTGGACTTGCCCGACCCGGACACGCCCGTTACGCACACGAACCGCCGCAATGGAACGTCCACGTCGACGTTCTTGAGGTTGTTCTCGCACGCGCCGCGGATCTTGATGGCGTCTCTGGCGACGCCGCGCCGCTTCTCCGGCACCGGAATCGATTTCTTGCCGGTGAGGTACGCGCCGGTGAGCGACTTCGGATCATCGAAGACGTCCGGCACGGCGCCGTTCACCATCACGTGCCCGCCGTGCACGCCGGCGGCCGGGCCGATCTCCACCATGTGGTCGGACGCGCGGATCGTGTCCTCATCGTGCTCGACGACGATCACGGTGTTGCCCGCGTCGCGCAGGTCCGTGAGGGTCTTGATGAGCCGATCATTGTCGCGCTGATGCAGGCCGATGGTCGGTTCGTCCAACACGTACATAGCGCCGACCAGGCGCGAGCCGACTTGCGACGCCAGGCGGATGCGCTGCGCCTCGCCGCCGGAGAGCGTGCCGGCCACGCGGTTGAGCGTGAGGTAATGCAAGCCGACGTCCAGCATGAACTGGAGGCGGTTGACGATTTCCTTCATCGCCGGACCGGCGATTTCCTGCTGGCGCGGCGTCAGCGGGATCGACAGGAAGTACTCGGCGGCCTTCTCGATGGACATTTGCGTCAGCTCGACGATGGAGAGGCCGATCGTCGGCTTTCGGCTCTCGGCTTTCGGCTCTCGGCTGGCCGAATCATCGAGCGCCGAGCGCCGAGCGCCGTTCTCCGCTTCCGGCAGCCACACGTGGAGCGCTTCCGGGCGCAGGCGCTTGCCCTCGCACACCGGACAGACCTCGTCGCTGAACAAATCGACGGTGCCGAGGCCGTGGCAGGACGGACAGGCGCCGTACGGCGAGTTGAACGAGAACAGGCGGGGCTCGACCTCCGGGAACGAGAAGCCGTCGTCAGGACAGCTGAACTTGCTCGAGAGCGTGCGTTCGTGGCCGTCCGGCAGGACGATGACGGCCGTGTCCTCGCCGCGCTCGACGGCGGTTTCCAGCGCTTCCGCCAGGCGCTGGCGCACGTCCTTCAGCACCGCGCTTCCCTGCTCGCCTCCGGTGTGCGGCGGCAGCAGACTCGCGGGGATCGTGTCGACGACGACGTCGATCGTGTGCTGCTGGTAACGCGACAGCTTGATCTGCTCGTTCAGCGCGAACATCTTGCCGTCGATGCGCACCTTGGCGAAGCCGGAATTGTAGAGGTCGTACAGCAGCTGGTAATACTCGCCCTTGCGGCCGCGCACGATGGGAGCGAGAACCGTCACGGAACCGCGGCTTTCGGCTTTCGGCTTTCGGCTTTCGGAACCGAGCGCCGAGCGCCGAGGGCCGAGGGCCGCGTGTTCCTGCAGCTCCCGCAGCACCACGTCCACCATCTCCTCGTTCGTCAGCTTTTCGATGGGACGGCCGCACTTCACGCAATGCGGCTGACCCACGCGGGCGTAGAGCACGCGCAAATAGTCGTAGATTTCCGTGATCGTGGCGACGGTGGAGCGCGGGTTGCCGCTGTGGGCCTTTTGGTCGATGGAAATGGCCGGCGACAGGCCTTCGATTTCATCCACGTCCGGCTTTTCCATCTGGCCGAGGAATTGGCGGGCGTAGGCGGACAGGGATTCCACGTAGCGGCGCTGGCCCTCCGCGAAAATCGTGTCGAATGCCAAGCTGGACTTGCCGGAGCCCGACAGTCCCGTGATGGTGATCAGTTTGTTGCGCGGCAGCTCAAGCGAAATGTTCTTGAGATTGTGCTCGCGCGCTCCTTTGATGGTGATTTTGTCGTACATAGGTTCACTTATTCACAGGACGTCCGTTGACAAACGCGATTATTCGTGGTTCACTGCAATTACCATATCTGTTGGTGTCCAGGATTTCCCCCGAACAGCTCGCGAGAGCTGACGGGGGATTTTCTGTTGTCATCCCGGGAACTGGCTACGGGCCCGTGGAGGTAACGGTAGCCTCGGTTGAGTTGACACCAACAGGTATGGGTTCGAATCCCATCGGGTCCACCACAATCCCGGGACCAACCCCTACCCCGCCTCACCGGCTGGGTGGTTGGGGTTAGGTGATCTCGTATTTCCAGCCTGGCCGCCAGGATTTCGTCTTGCGCCAATCGTCGGCCAGTGCTTGAGCCCATGTCTTCCCCTTGAGGAGCACATCGAGAGCGATCTGCGGCGCCTTATGCGCGACGATCGCCACATGTTTGCCGTCGTAGTTCTTCTTGAGGAATGCGAGAAAGTCCGCCACGCGCGCTTTGACATCCTCGTAACTCTCACCTTCCGGAAACGGCTTCGTCAGGCATTCGCCTTCCTGCATGGGCTCGACGATATCGGAGGATGCACCGTTCAACGTCTCATAATTGCATTCGCGAAGGCGCGCATCAGGGATGATTTCATACATCCCTTCCCACGTGAGCTTGGCGGAGTCGACAGCGCGTTTGAGGTCGGAGCAAAACACAGCGTCGAATGTCTGATCCTTTGTCAGATCTTTCAACGCAAAGGCCTGCTGACGGCCAAGTTCGGACAGCTCGACATCCTTCCAGCCCGAAGAAAGATGCTGCTCATTGTCCGTCGTTGTCCCGTGGACGAAATAGGTGATGTGGACCATATCAGGTAGTTTTCTTTTTCTTCGGCACGGTCGCCTTCTTCGTCTTCCCCGCCAGTTCTTTCTTTAACAGCGAGACCTCATCGCGCAGGATGGCCGCCGTTTCGAAGTCCAGTTTGCGCGCGGCTTCCTTCATGTCGTATTCCTTGTCCTTGATGACCTCGACGATTTCCTCCGGCGCCGCCGTCATCTCGATCTTCAACACGTTCTTCAACTCTTCCCCTTCCGGCACGCCGAGCACGGCGCGGATGTCCTTGATCGCCTTGTGAATCGTCTTCGGCGTGATGCCGTGCTCCTTATTATAGGCAAGCTGCAGCGCGCGGCGGCGCTCCGTCTCCGTGAGCGCGCGCTTGAGCGAGCCCGTCACTTCGTCCGCGTAGAGGATGACGCGGCCTTCGACGTTGCGTGCGGCGCGGCCGATCGTCTGAATGATGGACGTCTCGGAACGCAGGAAGCCTTCCTTGTCCGCGTCGAGAATCGCCACGAGCGTTACCTCCGGCAAGTCCAACCCTTCGCGCAGCAGGTTCACGCCGACGATCACGTCGTATTTTCCCTTGCGCAAATCGGTGATGACGGTGATGCGGTCCAGCGTCTCGACGTCCGAGTGCAGGTACTGGACCTTGATCTTCTGCTCGACGAGATATTCCGTCAGATCCTCGGCCATCTTCTTGGTGAGCGTGGTGACGAGACAGCGCTGGTCCTTCGCCACGCGCTTCTTGATTTCCTCGATCAAATCGTCGACCTGGCCGGGATACGACGGGTCGTCGAAACGCTGGAAGAAGGACGGGCTTCCT
>JAJYIV010000015.1 GCA_021789915.1 bacterium
ATCTAGCGGCACGGAGCGGTTGCGGAACAGGACGCGAAACACGTCCTGGATGCGCGCGCCGCGCAGCAGAAGGTCGGACGCCGCCTTGAAGGCGCGCTCGTCCGTGGCGGCGTTGGAAAACATCGTCGTGTCGAAGCACAATCCGGCGAGCAGGCAGACGGCCGCGTCCTTACGCACGCCAAGCTCGTTCACGAGGAAGAACTGATAGACGACCTCCGCCGTGGCCGGCGCTCCCACGACGACCAGGTTCACGTCGCCGTAGCGCGTGTTGGTCGCATGGTGGTCGACGTTGACGAGCGCGGGACGGACGGGCAGGCGGGAGACCAGGCCGCGGATATACGCTTCGTCGGAGCAATCGAAACTGATCACCAGGTCTATATCCGCGTCGTCAAAAATGGACGCGTCCGCGGTGCACGCCTCCGCGTGCGGCAGAAAGCGGTATTTCTCCGGCACGGGCTCGCGCACGTACACGCGCGGCGCATGCCCAAGCGTCTGCAGGTAATCAACCACGGCAAGCGACGCCCCGAGGCTGTCGCCGTCAATGCGTTCATCCGAAACCAGAAGCGGCTTTTTGGCCGACAGAATGAGCTCATGCATGCGCCTGGCTGCGTAGGAATCCATAGCGGATGACGCATCGTACGCGATCGGGGCGGGCCGGTCAACGGCCAAGCGTCCGGCGACGTTGGCGGCCGCGTCGGCGTGCGTGTTAGAATCCGTTCACCTATGCTTTGCCGCGCGACAAAACCCTCGAGGCGAACCGTGCGCCTGGCAGACATGGAGCGCGCCATCCAGATGAACGCGACGGAAAAGGACCCGCGTTTCATCCTGTCCGGCCCATGGAAAAAATTCGTCCGTCGCCAGGACGGGTACAAAATTTTCGCCGTCGACGGCGCGTGGGTGCGGCGGAACCTGAGCGTCCTGTTCGGCCACGGCGGACACGGCTTCGTCCACGAATTCATTCCGCATGACGAAATATGGGTCGGCACGCGCCATTACAACGAAGGACGATGGAGCGAAGGGCACTGCGATTGCAAGGTGCGGGAGCCGAATCAAGCGATCTCCGAAAGCGATTTCAGAAGCACGACGCTGCATGAAATCGTCGAGCACAAGCTGATGAAGGCCGGCAAACGGTATTGGCCCGCCCACCAGCAAGCCTTGCGGGCGGAACGAGACGCCGGCTGGATGAAGGATCCGTACGACGACCGATGAAGCTTCCGTACGGCGGAGGTCAAGGAACAAACTGTTCGCAACCGCGCGTTTTCTGGCGCTCTCTGTTCCGCGCGTCCGTCCGTCCGCGCGTCCGTCTTGACATGCGGCCGTTTTTGCGATAGGTTCGCGCCGCGTTCCTTTCACCCGAAACAAGGAGACCATCATGGACGCGCTCAATCGGTACGACCGCTGGCTGCACGTGCGGGTGATGAACCCGCTGTTCGCCTGGATCCAGAAGCTCTTCCACTGGAACCGGTTCCAGCTGATCCGCGGGTTTCTCCTCGCGGAAACGGTCACTTCGCTCGTGGCCGCCGGACTTTTCGCCGCGGCCGCGGTCGTCACGTCGAGCGACATCGTGATCGCGCCGGTTGTCCTGAGTGCTTCGATGTTTCTCCCCGGCCTCTTGGGTGTCTACATCTATCGAGAGATCCGACCGGATCTCAAGAAGGCATCCGATGATTTCAAGGCCGGACGTTCCATCCGGTGGTCGTTGAAGAACATCCCTCTCGTCAAGGGACGAGACCGGTGGCGCAGCGCCTTCAGTTTGGTGGGCACGATCTCCTTCGTGTTCCTCGCCTTCATGGCGGCCGTGCCCGGTCTGCCGACGGCCGGTCGTATGGGGTTTGCCGTCATGGCGGCCTTCACGCTTTGCGAGGTCGTCGAGTCCCACTTGTTGTGGGAAGACGATCTTCAAAGCTGAGATCCAAGCGCCAGGAAACCTGACGTACGCGGCGCCCTTCCCCCCACGGGGCCGGACGCTTTTTTCTTTGTCCGCCCGCATGTTATCCTTTTGTCGGCGCTCGGCACGGCGGGGGACAAGCCCTGCCTGCCGGCAGGCAGGGCCCGCGCTACGTTCCTCGCCCTAGCTACAAGCTACGAGCTACTGCCCACACCCTCCTGTCTCCTGACTCCCAGCTGCCAACTGCTTCCCTATGTTCCTCGTCCGTCTCGAGCTCCAAGGATTCAAGACCTTCGCCAAAAAAACCGTCCTTTCCTTTCTGCCCCCCAAGGCCGAAACCAAGCCCATTACTGCCATCGTGGGCCCCAACGGCAGCGGCAAGTCCAACATCTCCGACGCCATCCGCTGGGTGCTGGGTGAGCAGTCGCTCAAAGTGCTGCGCGGGAAAAAAAGCGAGGATGTCATCTTTTCAGGTTCCGAAAAGCGCGGCCGCTCCGGCTTCGCCGAGGCGTCTCTCACGTTCAACAACGAGGACAAGTCCATGCCTGTGGATTTCGCCGAAGTCACCCTCACGCGCCGCCTGTACCGCGACGGCGAAAGCGAGTACCTCGTCAACGGCGCGCCCGCGCGCCTTGCCGACATCCATCTGCTGCTTGCCCAGGCCAATGTGGGCCAGCGTTCGTATTCGGTCATCAGCCAGGGCATGGTGGACCACGTGCTCGTATCGACGCCGGAGGAACGCAAGCAGTTCTTCGACGACGCGACGGGCGTGCGGCCGCTGCAGATCAAGCGGCACGAGGCGCTGCTGAAGCTCAAGCGCACGGCGGAAAACATGGCGGAAGTGGAGATGCTGCTGCGCGAAATCGATCCGCGCCTGCGCTCGCTCAAGCGCCAAGTCTCGCGCCTGGAAGCGCGTGCCGAGGTGGAACGGGAGCTGCACGAACTGGAGCGCGGTTATTATGGAACCTGTTGGTGGAAACTGCAGGACGAATGGAAGGACGCGCGCGGCCGCCAGGCGGAAGCGGAAGCGGCCGTCACGGCGGAGCGCGCGGCGCTTGGGACCCTCGAAGCGCGCGTGAACGAGCTGGAAAAGGACGAAAGGGCCAAGAACAAGGAAGACGAAGGACTCATGGCCCTGCAGGCGCAGTACCGCGAGGCGCAGGAGCGCCGCAGCCGCGTCCGCGACCAGCGGTTCGACGTGCAGAAGCAGATGGAGCTGGGCAAGATCCGCGCGCAAAGCGCCTGGGCCCCCCTGCCTCTCATCAAGATCGTCGAGGAACTCGGCGTCATCGAGCAGGAACAGCGCTCGCTGCTGTCGCGCGTGCGCGGCGCCAAAACGATGGAGGACGTCCGAGCCCTCTATCCCGAACTCGACCGCGCCGTGGCGCGTACCGGCAGATTGGCCGGCCGCCTGCAGCGCCCCGCGCCGGAAGACGCCAAGCCGGATCCGGCCCTCGTGGAGAAATTCGCGCGGCTGGAACGGGAGCACGCGGAAGCCGACGCGGTCTTGGCAGGCCTGGAGGAAAGACTCGCGTCGTATGCGGCGCAAGAGAAACAGGTTCGCACGGAGCTCTTCGACCTGCAGCGCGATCTGCGCGATCGGCAGAAAGCCCTGCACGCCGCCGAAAACCTCCGCAACGCGGTGCAGATCGACGCCGCCCGTTTGGAGGAGCGGGCGCGCAATCTGGAGCGAGAGCTGGAAGAGCAGACCGCGCCCAAAAACGGCGACGCCAACGTCCTGGCCGCGCAGATCCGCGCGGAACGCCCGTCGCATGCCGTCGACACGGACGCGGCGCACGCGGACATGCAGCGCCTGCGCTACAAGCTGGAGCTGATCGGCGGCATCGATCCGGAAATCGCAAAGGAATACGGGGAGACGAAGGAACGCTTCGCGTTTCTGGACGGGCAAATGAAGGATTTGCGCGCGGCCTTCTCCTCCACGGAAAACGTCCTGGATGAGCTGGAGGAGGACATCAAAAAACAGTCAGCCGACGCCTTCCGTGGCATCAACCGCGAATTCCAGCGCTTC
Organism: bacterium; assembly: GCA_021789915.1. GTDB lineage: Bacteria > Patescibacteriota > Patescibacteriia > UBA9934 > GWF2-40-263 > JAJYIV01. Next base: position 3,918 of record JAJYIV010000015.1, read on the forward strand.
TTCAAAACCCTTTTTGGCGGCGGTTCCTGCAGCCTCGTGCAGCTCGCCAGGGAAGATCTCGCTCCCGGCGAAGAGGAGCCGGCGCCGCAGACGGTCGCGGAAGAAGAGGCCCGCCACGAGGAAGACGCGGCCGAAGAAGGCATCCGAAACCTCATCCGTGAGCGCGAGGACCGCGTGGTCGGCATCGACATCCAGGCCACGCCGCCCGGCAAGCGCCTGAAATCGCTCAACCTGCTCTCCGGCGGAGAACGCGCACTCGTGTCCATCGCCCTCGTCTCCGCCATCATGGCCGTGAACCCGTCCCCCTTCGTGATCCTTGACGAAGTCGACGCTTCGCTCGACGAAGCCAATACCTTCCGTTTCGCCAACATCATTTCCGAGCTCGCGCATCTGACGCAGTACATCCTCATCACGCACAACCGCGCGACGATGGAAAAGGCGGACCTGCTCTACGGTGTCACCATGAGCGACGAAGGCGTCTCGAACCTGATCTCCGTGAAGCTTGAGGACGTGGCCGACGCCGGCACCGCGCGGCGATAGGGCTTTTCTCGAGGACGGTCCGGCGGCCCGTGACGCACGCCTCGCGCGTGTCCCGCGGAGGGCCCGGACGCGGTCGTCTTAACTGGTTTGACACCTGTGAAAGCTGTTCGATTCTCGCCGGATCCACAGCGCCGGGACCAACCGCCCCGCCTACATGCAGGCGGGGTTTGGTTGGGCGGACGCCTTGACGCCCGCTTGTTACGGTCGGTCCCGCGTGCTACCATCTCAACGTCGAAAAGCCTTTAGCCGTTAGCTATTAGCCGTGAGGAAAGGGGGACTTCGGTTCTGCTAAATGCTAAAAACCGACGGCGAACGGCTGCCCCGATTATGAACATCACCTGGCACGGACTTTCCTGCTTCGAAATAGAAGCCAAAACGCCGCACGGCGACGTTACCGTCGTGACAGATCCGTACGAATCGTCCGTCGGATGGCGCCAACGCGCCTTGTCGGGCCAGCTGCTGCTCGTTTCCCACGACGGTCCTGACGCATCGGCTATCTCATCCGTCGAAGGCTCGCCGTTTATCGTCCGCATCCCGGGCGAATTCGAGGCGAAGGACGTTTTCGTCTTCGGCGCGGCCGCCCCGGCAAAGAAGGAGGGAAAGGGAACGGCAGAGGATAACATCATGTTCCGCATCGAAGCGGAGGATATCCACTTAGCCCACCTGGGGGCCTTGAACCGACCGCTCACCGACGCCGAACTCGAGCAGCTGCAGGACATCGACATCCTCATGGTCCCCGTGGGCGGCGGCCGCGTGCTGTCGCCAAAGGCGGCCGCGGCGGTCGTCAACCAGATCGAGCCGCGCGTCGTGATTCCGATGACGTTCCTCGCCGACGGCCTCAAGGAATCGCTGGAGCCCGTCCAGGCATTTTTCAAAGAGCTCGGCGTGGCCAAGCCGGAAGAGGCGTCGAAATTCAAGATCGTGAAAAAGGATTTGCCCCAGGAGGACATGAAGGTCGTGTTGCTCAGCCGTGACTAAGCCGTTAGCCATGAGGAGGGAAACGAGAGCTCATGGCTAAAAGCTTTCCCCTATGCCCGTCATAAACGGACGCATCCATCTCCGCCGCCGCCGGCTGCAGCCGCACCACTGGGCGGCCTATATCGCCAGCGTGGCCGCGGCCGTCCTTCTGGTGGTCGTCGGATGGACCGTCACGGTCGGGCGCCAGCTGAACGATTTCATGACCGGCGTGCAGGAAACCGTCACGTCGGCCTCCCGCACCGTCTCCCAGGCCCGGACGCCCGCTCCGGCGTCGCCGGCGGATTACGTGCCGGCGCTGCACGCCGCCCTACAGGCGCAGCAAGCCGGAAAGAAGTGATTGTCCTTGCGTATGTCCACGTCGCCTTTGTCTGAAAACGCTTCGGACGGAACCGTCGGAAACATCCAGCCGCGCAGCATCGTGGAGGAAATGCAGACGTCCTATCTGGATTATGCGATGTCGGTCATCGTCGCCCGCGCCCTGCCGGACATCCGCGACGGCTTGAAGCCGGTGCACCGCCGCATCCTGTACTCGATGTGGCAGACGGGCTTGCGCGCTTCGGCCAAATTCAAGAAATGCGCCACCGTGGTCGGCGACGTGCTGGGCAAATACCATCCGCACGGCGATTCGGCCGTCTATGAGTCGCTCGTGCGCATGGCGCAGGATTTTTCGCTGCGCTATCCGCTGGTCCGCGGGCAGGGGAACTTCGGGTCGCTGGACGGCGATCCAGCCGCCGCCTACCGCTACACGGAATCCAAGCTCGAGCGCGCCGCGGAGGAATTGATGGGCGACATCGAAAAGGACACCGTGGACTTCGTTCCGAACTTCGACGGCTCGCACAAGGAGCCCAATGTCCTGCCGGCCAAGCTGCCCAACCTGCTCTTGAACGGCACGGTGGGCATCGCCGTCGGCATGGCGTCCAATATCCCGCCGCACAACCTCGGCGAGGTGTGCGACGCGGTCCTGCACTTGATCGAACATCCGGAGGCCACCATTGACGATCTCCTCGTCCATATCAAGGGGCCGGATTTTCCGACGGGAGGCATCGTGTACGACCGGAAGGAATTGCAGCAGGCGTACGCCACCGGCAAGGGCGGCGTCGTCGTCCGCGCCAGGACGGACATCGTCGAGGAGAAGAAGGGCGGCTTCGCCATCATCGTCACCGAAATCCCGTATCAAGTGAACAAGGCGGCGCTCTTGGAGCGCATCGCGCAGAACGTGCGCGACAAGAAGATCGAAGGCATCAGGGATTTGCGCGACGAGTCGACGAAAGACGGCGTGCGCATCGTCATCGAGCTCAAAAAGGACGCGTATCCCAAGAACGTCCTGAACCGCCTGTTCCAGACCACCCAGCTGCAGGAGTCCTTCCACTACAACATGCTGGCGCTGGTGGACGGCATTCAGCCGCGCATCCTCAACGTCAAGACGATGCTCGAGGAATATCTAAAGCATCGCCGCGACGTGGTGCGCCGACGCACGCAGTTCGACCTCTCGCGCGCGCAGGAGCGCGCCCACATCCTGGAAGGCCTGAAGATCGCGATGCTGCAGATCGACAGGATCATCGCCACCATCAAGAAATCCAAGGACAAGGACGAGGCCAAAGTCAACCTGGTGAAAGGATTCAAGCTGTCCGAGATACAGGCCGCGGCGATTTTGGAAATGCGCCTGCAGCAGCTCGCGAACCTGGAGCGCCTCAAGGTTGAGCAGGAATACGAGGAAAAGATAAAGCTCATCCGCGAGCTGGAAGCCGTCCTCGCGTCCGAGAAGCGCATGCTCGGCGTCATCGCCGGCGAGGTGAAGGGCCTCAAGGAGGCCTATGGCGACGCGCGGCGCACGCAGGTCGTCGCACACGGCGTCAAGGAATTTTCGATGGAAGACGTGATCCCGGACGCGCCGACGGTGGTGATGATCACGCGCGAGGGATACATCAAGCGCCTGCCGCCGGACACCTTCCGCCGCCAAGAGCGCGGCGGCAAGGGCGTCGCCGGCCTCACGACCAAAGAGGAAGACATCGTGGACCAGGTGTTCTCGACGACGACGCACAAGGACCTGATGTTCTTCACCACGCGCGGCCGCGCGTTCAAGCTCAAGGCCTACGACGTGCCGGAATCCTCGCGCACGGCCAAGGGCCAGGCGCTGGTGAATTTCCTGCAGCTCGGCCCCGGCGAAAAAGTTTCGGCGACGCTCTCCATGGACGACCTGGAGGCCTTCACGTACTTCATGATGGTGACCACCAGGGGCACCGTGAAGAAGACGGCGCTGGACCAATTCGAGAACGTGCGCAAGAACGGGCTCATCGCCATCAAGCTCAACGACAACGACAACCTGGAATGGGTGAAGCCGACCACGGGCAAGGACGATATCATGCTCGTGACGGCCCAGGGGCAGAGCATCCGCTTCGCGGAGGACGACGCGCGCGCCATGGGCCGCGTGGCCGCCGGCGTGCGCGGCATCAGGTTGAAGACGGGCGACAAGGTCGTGGCCATGGACGTGATCGAGGACGGCACGGCCAAGAGGGCGGGAAAGCTGCACTTGCTCGTCGTCATGGAAAACGGCTACGGCAAGCGCACGGACGTCACGGAATACAAGGGGCAGGGCCGCGGCGGAAGCGGCATCCTGACGGCCGCCGTCACCAAGAAGACGGGGCCGATCGTGCATGCGGCGGTCATCAACGCCAGGGACGACCGCGACCTGCTGGTGATTTCCGAGGCCGGCCAAGTCATCCGCACGGGCCTCGCGTCTATCTCGGTGCTCGGCCGCGCCACGCAGGGCGTGCGCATCATGCGCTTCAAGAAGGAAAACGACCTCGTCGCCTCCTCCACCATCGTGGATCAGGGCGGGGAAGAGGAAGGAAAACTGAAGGTGTAGGCCAAACGCCCCCCCGGCATACCGGCGGGGCGTTTTGATCATCCTGCCTTGACTTTTAGCCGATTTTGTGGTATCTTTTTACCTTGATTTGACGCAGCGAAAAGCGGCTATTTCAGGCCATTTCTCGCTGCGGCAAAAGGCCATTCCGGCCAGAAGCCAGCCCATGTCGGGCAAGCGGCAAAACCCATGCGCCCATTCGGAGTCCGGCTGTCGGACAATGAGGAGGCGAGGAGAACGTCATGAAGGATCAGCAGAAGGAAGCGAACTGGCAGCTGCTCGGGCGGCTCGTCGCGAAGATCGTCGCCCTCTTCACCCTCGTCCGCAACACGTTCGCGGAGGCGGGAGTCGGGATCGACATCGTCGGCTGGGTGCTCGGCGACGGCAAGGAAGTGTTCGTCAAGTCCATGAAGGCGCTTGGCGAGCAGTACATGCAAACGCAGCGTTGGCGCACCGTGGACGAGAATACCATCGAGGTGAATCTCGACGCCTCCCCGAGGCTCCCGTTCGACGGCGCGGCGCTCGAGTGGCCGAAGTCGTCCGGCCAGAAGAAGGGCTGGGTCAAACTCCAGTTGCGCGACGGCAAGCTCTTCCTCGACGGCAAGGAGATCATCCTTCTCCTCGAGGAAGGCCAGAAGACCAGCTACGTCGTCGGCCACGAACTCCGCAAGGCGCTCGAAGGAAAGAACGCCCTGCACCCGAACGTCCTGGACGCCCTCTTCGAGAACGCTCATCTCATTCCGAAAAGCTGGAAGGTCGATGAGCAGGGTCGCACGCGGTTCATCTACTTCTGGGCTGCGGGATTCCGCGGTTCGCACGGCCACCTCTGCGTCCGGTACCTGTACTTCGACGACGGGTCGTGGGGCCGGTCCTTCGGCTGGCTCGGCAACGACTGGCTCGTTCAGAACCCGGCCGCAGTCCTCGCAAGTTAGTCCCTTTGGCCTTGGAACCTTGGGCGATCCCTTTGCCCTTTGAACCTTGGCCCTTGGCACTTTTGCTCCAAACTGGGGGCTTCGCACACGTCACATCGTGCGAGGTCCCTTTTCAATTTCAAAAAACGGCCGTGATATCATTTGAATGGGTGAGGCGAATATGCGGGCGGTCACGGCTTCCCGCTGCCAAGCTCGGTTTCCGCTCGTCCAGAATGTTTCGAGTTACGGCTCGAAACAGCGCGTCGTTCGGAAATCTTTCACATGAAGAAACTTGGCGCGAGGCGCCAGGCGATTTGAGATCGCGAATACGATTCAACCCGAAGAGCACTCGACGGGCGGTGTCCCAGACGGCGCTTCGCGTGCGACCGCGATTCGAACGGCAACCTCTACGTCCGGTACCTGTACTTCAACGACGGGTCGTGGAACCGGAACTACAACTGGCTCGACAACAACTGGAACGTTCAGAACCCGGCCGCAGTCCTCGCAAGTCTCTTCATCGCTCCCTCGGGTTCTGTTCGGGGGAGCTTTGTTTTGTGAGCTGGCCGTGCCAACCTCCCAGCATACGGCCGACTTCCTCAATTTTCTCCGACAAGGCTATGTATTTTTTGTTGTCGAGCGATTTCGTTTCCCAAAGCACGAGCAGCAAGATTTTTGCCGTATCCAGTTTGCGGATGGCGAAACGAACATGTGGCAGCTTGTCCGCACGGCTGGTGAAGCTCGCCACGCTGATAGCCTCGACGCAATCGATCAGCAAACCGTCGATGCGCGAGCCAAGCGTATAGCGGTGCGCTTTCGGAAGGTCGGTATAATGCTCAAACCAGAGTTTATATGCGGTCTTGAGCTTCTCAAGCAGTGGCAATAGCTTCGGGGGGGGGCTGACTATTTGGATATGGGGCGAATCTTGTTCGGCCATAGTTTCGAGGGAATTATTTCGATGGATAACCTGCTTGAGGCATGGCAGGAGTTTATCCAAGGCAAACGATCGCGAGCAGACGTGCAGGAGTTCGGACGTGATCTCATGTCCAATCTGTTTGCCCTTCACCAACGCCTGGAAGACGGAACCTACATTCACGCGCCGTATTCGGCATTCACGATTTCCGATCCCAAGACCCGCAGTATACACAAAGCTTCGGTCGCCGACCGCGTCTTGCACCGTGCCATCTACCGAAAGTTGTATCCGTCCTTCGACCGCACGTTCATAGCCGATTCGTTTTCCTGTCGGATGGGGAAGGGGACGCACAAAGCGCTGGACCGATTTGAGCGGATGGCCGGTCAAGCTTCGAAAAACCATCGGCGGACTGTTTGGGTGTTGAAGTGCGACGTGCGAAAGTTCTTTGCGTCGATCGACCAGCGCGTTTTATTGGCCATGCTCGATGCGCGCTTGGCGGACAAACGTTTCGTACGTCTGTTTGGCATCATCCTTGGGAGCTTTTCGGCGGGGGAGACGGGAATTGGGTTACCGCTTGGCAATCTAACGTCTCAGCTTCTTGCCAACGTGTACTTGGACGCCTTCGACCAGTTCATGAAACACAAACTGCGCGTGAAATATTACGTTCGCTACGCCGACGACTTTGTGATTCTTTCGGACGAACGCCAGTATCTTGAATGTTTATTGCCCATGATCGCGGATTTCCTCTGGCGCGAGCTGAGGCTTCGCCTGCACCCAGGCAAAGTCGAATTACGAACCGTGGCTTCCGGCGTCGATTTTCTCGGCTGGACCCATTTTCCCGACCATCGGGTTTTACGGACGGTGACGAAACGGCGGATGTTGAACGCGCTGAATGGCGGGGCCACAAAGCCAGTCGTCGCTTCCTATCGCGGCTTGCTCACGCATGGGAATGCCCATGGACTAGCTCGTTTTCTGAACGGAGGTCGTACGCCATCTTGACCTTTTTCCGCTTGGTTGCTATCCTTCCGCCCATCACTCAACCACTTTCCTATGGGTCTTCCTGGTCATCGCCGCACAAGTTCCCACAAGCGCCGCCGCGCGTCGCATTTCGCCCTGAAGGGCATCTCCACCTCCGTGTGCGAGAAGTGCAAGGCGCCGATCCTGCCGCACCGCGCCTGCAAGGCTTGCGGCTGGTACAAAGGCCGCATCGCCGTCGACACGTCCGAGCGCCGCCTGGCGCGGCATATCAAGGCGCATCCCGTCGCGTCGGCCGTCGAGGAAAAGGAAAAGAAAGAGGCGGCCGCGCCGAAGCCGGCTGTGAAGAAGGCCCCGGCCTCCTCCTCTGGCGGAAAGAAGGCGGCCGCCAAGAAGGCGAACGAGAAAAAGGCCGAGTAAACAAAAGCCCCGTCCCCGTGTCATCCCGAGCGAAGCCGAGGGATCTCGAGATCCTTCGACTCCGTTCGCCTGCGGTTCGCGCCGCTCAGGATGACAAAAGGGGGCGGGGATTTGCGTCTTGTTCCGTCTCCGTGCTTCCTGTACCATCACCGTCAGCTATGTCCAACCGCCATTTGGCCCGCACGATCGCGATGCAGGCGCTGTACCAATGGGACTTCAACGGCATGCCGGAAGGCACGTTGCCGGAAATCGTTGATTTCTGCCGCCGGGAATTCGCCGCGGATTTCGACGACGGCGGATTCATCCAGGAGCTGATCGACGGCGTCGTGCGGCACCGTTCTGACATTGATGCGACCATTGCCCGGTTCGCGCCGGAATGGCCGATCGAGACGATCACCATCGTGGACCGCAATGTCCTGCGCGTCGGGGTTTATGAGCTGCTCTACTCGCAGACCGTGCCGTCCAAGGTGGCGATCAACGAGGCGATCGAGCTGGCGAAGGGGTTCGGCGGGGAGGCGTCCGGCCGTTTCGTGAACGGCGTGCTCGGGGCCATGTTCAAGGACATGGTCGCGCGCGACGCGCTGAAGCCGATCGACCTCGAGCCGGAAAAGGAAAAAAGATCGGAAGAGTCGGAAGGGTTAGAAGGGTCGGAAGGGGATGAAAAACCCGCCTCCGCCTCGTCGCCTTCCGTTTCGTCTTGATCCTTCATCCCCTTCAAACCCTTCCTATCTATGCCAGAACCCAGCCTGCAGAAGCTGGAACAGGCCCTTGGCGTGACGTTTCACAATGCCGACACGCTACGCCAAGCGCTTGTTCACCGTTCGTACCTGAACGAACATCCCGATTTTCCGCTCGGCCACAATGAACGCCTGGAATTCCTGGGCGACGCCGTGCTGGAGCTCGTCGTGACGGAATATTTGTACAGCCGCTACGAAAACCCCGAGGGCGAACTCACGAACTGGCGCGCGTCGCTGGTGAACGCGGACATCCTTTCGGAAATCTGCGAATCGCTCGGCGTGGAAGATCATCTGTACCTGTCCAAGGGCGAAGCGCGCGACGTCGGCAGCAAGGCCCGCCGCTACATCCTGGCCAATGCCTTCGAGGCCGTCATCGGCGCCATCTACCTCGATCTCGGTTGGGAGGAAGCCAAGGATTTCATCTTGAAGAACGTGATAAAGGAGCTGCCGCGCATCCTGGAGCATCGGCTCTACATCGATCCGAAGAGCCGTTTCCAGGAGGCCGCGCAGGATCAGCTGGGCGTGACGCCGACGTACAAGGTGCTGAGCGAGGAAGGTCCCGACCACGCCAAGAAATTCGAGGTCGGCGTGTACGTCAACAAGGATCTGATCGCCACCGGCGCGGGCACGTCCAAGCACGAGGCGCAGGTTGCCGCGGCGGAAGCGGCCATCAAGGCGAAAGGCTGGTAACCGACGCCGGCGGAAATATGACATTCTCCGACTTGGTCTCCGGCGCCGTCGAGCGCCGCGCCACCGACATTCATCTGGCTGCCGGCCATCCGCCGCTCGTGCGCGTGGACGGCGATTTGCAGCCGGCGGCGGACAAGGCGCTGACGGCGAAATCCGTGGAGGCGCTGATTCGCGACGCCGTCGGCGAAGAAGGCTGGACGCGGTTCGCGAAGGAGCATGAACTGGACGCGGCCTTCGAGCATCGCGGAGGGCGCGTGCGCGTCAACGTGCACATGGAGCGCGGGGAAGCGGCGCTCGCGGCCCGCATCATCCCGGCCAAAATTCCTTCGTTCGACGAGATCGGCCTGCCGGACGCGGTGCGCGCCATGGCGGACGCGCCCGATGGCCTGGTGCTGATGACCGGCCCGGCCGGTTCGGGCAAGTCCACGACGCTCGCGTCGCTGCTGCAGGCCATCAACGCCGCCCGCGCCGCGCACATCGTGACGCTGGAAGATCCGATCGAGTACGTCTTCCCGGAAGGGAAGGGGCTGGTGAAGCAGCGCGAGGTCGGTTCCGACACGGCGACCTTCGCGGAAGGCCTGCGCCGCGCGCTGCGCCAGGATCCGGACGTGATCATGGTGGGCGAAATGCGCGATCCCGAGACGATCGCGGCCGCCCTGACCTTGGCGGAGACGGGACACCTGGTTTTCTCGACGCTGCACACCAGTTCCGCCGCCCAGGCGGTGTACCGCATCGTGGATTCCTTCGACGGGTCGCAGCAGGAGCAAGTGCGCCACCAACTGTCGCTCTCCTTGCGCGCCGTCGTCGCCCAGCGCCTGCTGCCGCGCAAAAAGGTCGGCCTGGTCGCCGCGCACGAAGTGCTGCTCAATACGCCGGCCGTGGCCAATCTGATCCGCGAGAACCGCGTGGAACAGATCGCTTCGGTGATCCAGACGGGGCGAGCCGAAGGGATGTTCCTCATGGAACGATCCGTAGATCAGCTGCGCCGCGACGGCGTCATCACGGATGCCGTTGCCGCGCCGTACCTGCCGGCGCGCCGGCGGTAGCCGAGACAAAAATTGTTCCCGACGTCGTCGGGGGCGTTTTTGATTTTCAAAAATCCGCGACGCGCTGCCAGGAATCGATCTTCATCGTCGAGAGATCGTCGATGGTGATTTTCAGCCGGTATACGCTGCCGTCCGCGACCGCTTCGGTTTCCAGAATATTGGGAGAGCCGACGACGATCGGTTCCACCGTGCAAGGCGAACCGTTGATCGCCTGCGTCTCGCCGCCGGCATAGGACGGGTCGAGCCGCAACTGCATCAGCGCGTATTCGGCGCATCCTTCCGCCAGGCCCTGCGCCTGCAGCGCGTGCTCCAGCACGGTGCCGCGCTGCTCGGCGTCCGCGAGTTCGAAGGCCGCCGCCGCGGCGACGGTGATGAGGACGGACGAGAGGGCCAGCACGCTCACGATGAGCGCGAATCCCCGCCTGTCGGCGGGCGGGGCGCGGCGCGGTCGATTAGTCATACGGGAGAGTGGCCGTGAACGTGGATGTGGCCGTCAACGTGTGCTGCGTCACGTCCGTCGCGTATCCGATCACGACGCGCACCGAGGCCGGCGCGCCGTCCAGGCGCGTCACGGAAAAGGACGTGACGCGCACGTCGGTCGGATTGAGGGGCTGCGCCGCGCCGATGCCGAGCTGCAGGTCGAGCGACGTTCCGGAGAGCGAGAAGGCCGCCGGGCTTTCGTTCGGCACGGAAGACGTGGCCGTCAGGCTCGCCGCCGCGCCCGACGCGGGAACGGTGACGCCGGATGATTCCGCCAGCCGCTCCTGGATCGTCAATTCGACGAGGCGTTCCGTCTCCGCCATGCGCGTCTGCGCGGCCACCAGCGCCTTGGTCTGCAACCCGGCCGTAAACAAGGCGACCAGGGCCGCCATCACGCCGGCCAGGAGGCCGACGTAGATGATCACTTCCAAAAGGGAGAATCCGCGGCGCATAGTCAAGGGCCCGGGGTGATGATGCGCAAGGCGTCGTTGCTGCGCACGGAGATGTAGACGCGGTCGTCGGAGAACACGGCGTCCGTCGCCACTTCCGGAAAATTGAACGACGCGTACGGCTGGATGGAAGCCAGATGGGAAATATCAAGGATCGAAAACTCGGCATTGCTGTTGGTCGACGCCACGAACCCGAGGGATCCGGTGACGCACGAAACCTTCTCGACCTGCCCCCCGACGTCGTACGTGGAAACCACGGACGGATGCCGGGGATCCGCCACGTCCAACACGGCCAGCTGATTGGCCGTGTTGCCCACGAACAGCGTGTCGGGCGCCTCGTAGGCGGCGCTGATGTTCTCGCTGCCGGAAGGCAGGGAGAACGACGTGACGCGCGCCGGCGCATCGGGGTTGGAGAGGTCGTAGACGATCACGTTGCTCTTGTCCGACGTGCTGACGGCGTAGACGTAGCGCCCGTCCGTGGCGAAGTCGTTGATGTCGCCCGCCTCCGTGAAAGAGGCCGTGACGGACGGATGCGCGGGATCGGTGACGTCGAAGAAGACGACATTGGCGGACGAGCCGCTGGCGCGCCCGACCACGGCCCAATGGGCATCCGCCAGAACGGAAAGGCCGGCCGCCGCGCCCGGCAAGTCCACGGAGCCAAGCAGGACCGGCGCCGCCGGATCCGTCACGTCGAATGCCATGAATTCCTTTCCGTCATTGGGCGAGGCGGCGTACAAATCGTTTCCGAGGAGGAAGAGGGAGCTGATCCCGCCGGATCCGATGTCGACGGATGCGAGCGGCTTTATGCTCGCCGGGTTTGTCGCGTCGAAGACGAAGAGGTCCGGCTTGGCCGCGCTGCTGGCCTCGCCGCTCACGAAGACGTCGGAGCCTTTGACGGCGACGCTCGTTCCCTCGTTGCCCGGTCCGATGTCGATGGAGCCGGCCGCCGTCGGATGGGACCAGTCGCCTGCGGCGCTTGCGGTCGAGCAATGGCTCCCGGAAGGGATGGGGGCGGCCAGCCAGTTCGTGAGCCGCGTGGATGCCGACAGCGACGCCGTTCGGCCCGGCAGCGGCTGCCACGCGACGTTCACCGTTATGTCGTCCTGGTTTGCGTCGATCTTCGCGACGGTCACGGTGCGGGCGTACGTCCCGTCCGTCACGTCCGAACCGCCGGAGAATGCCCAGTCGGTTCCGGACAGCGCCAATCCGTGCGTTCCCGCTTCCAGGAGCGTGAAGTCGCGGTTGCGCATGTGCCGGACGGCGGCCAATCCCTCGGACAGGATCTGCCGGGCGCGGACTTGCTCGTTGCCGGCCAAGGCCTCCCGGAACGAGGTGGAAATCACCACGAAGCTCGTCCCGGCGATCAGGACGAGCAAGCCGACGGCCACCACGACCTCAAGGAGCGATTGTCCCTTCCTGCGCCGTGAGAACCCCATAGGCGGAGGCCGTTATCTGGAAATAGGAGCCGTTGCGCTGCAGCTGCGTCGTCGTCTCCGCCGCCGGCGCCAGCGATCCGGGAGGCATATCGAACTCCGTCGCGCCGGAAACCGCGTCGACGGGAGCGGGGAACGGCGTCGTGACGTCCTTGGACGCGTCGCGCGCGTCGTAGCTGGGGCCTTCGAATCGCACGAGGTGGTCCGTGAAGATCTTGACGCCGTGTCCCGCGTCGTCCACCTGCGCATAGGCGTCGGTCTGGGCCTGGTGCAGCTCCGCCAGGAGCATGTTCCCGGCGGCGTCCAGCTGCTGGCGCTTCAGATAGGGAAAGGAAAAGGCGATGGCGCCGCCGGTCAAAAGCAGCAGAATGCCGACGGCAAGGAGGATTTCGCTCAGCGTGAATCCGCGGCGGGAGGTCATACGGACGGCCCCTACGGATTGATGCCTTTCGTAAGGTCGTAAATCGGCGTGATGATCGCGATGGCGATGAAGCCGACCACGGTTCCGATCATGAGCATGAGAAGCGGCTCAAGGATGGTCGTCAGCGTCTTGGTCGTGTCGTCCACTTCGCGCTCGGAGAAGCCGGAGACGAACAGGAAGCTCTCGTCCAGCTTTCCCGTCTCTTCGCCCACGTTGATCATCTGAACGATGAACGGGGAGAACAGCGACGGATGGGCCGCCAGGTGCGGCGCGATGCTGTCGCCTTCCTGCACGGCCGCCGCCACTTCCTTCAGCACGCCGCGGTAGACATCGTTGCTCAGGGAATCGGCCGTGACGTGCAGGGCGTCGACCACGGTGATGCCGGACTTGGTGAGCACGCCGAGGACGCGCGACATCTGGGCCACCTGGACCTTGCGGGAGAGCTGGCCGAACACGGGGACGTAGAGCGAAGCGGCGTGCATGGCGTAATGGAAGGGCCTTACCAGCCGCATGAGAAGCGCAAACAGCGCGATGGCGCCGATCGTCAGGACAAGCGCCCAGCCCCAGTCCGCCAGGAAGAATTGCGAGGCGGCCATGACCACCCGCGTCGTCCAGGGGAGATCCAGCTTGAGGGAGGCGAAGAGCGGCGCGATCTGCGGCAACAGGAAAAACATCAGATAGGCGGTGATGCCGCCGGTTGCCAGCAGGACGATGAAGGGGTAGAGCAAGGCCCCTTGGACCTTCGCCTTCAGCTCGCGGTTCTTCTCGATGTTCTCGCTGATGCGGAATAGGGAAGCGGCCAGCGAGCCGGAGTTTTCCCCGGCTTCCACCAAGCCGATTTGCAGGCCGTCGAACACGCCGGGCATGCGCCGCATGGCCGTCGAGAGGAATTCCCCCGAGGTCACGTCCGTGATCATGACGTGCAGCACGCGGTGCAGGACGGTGGAACGTGCCTGCTCATGGACGGCTTCGAGCGCTTTTTCGAGGGGGATGCCCGCGTCCGTCATGACCGCGAGGTACTTGAAGAGGGCTATTTTGTCCTTGGAACCAAGCCGTGCCAAAAAGGGCAGCTTCACGGACCACGTTTTTGGATTTTCCGCCGCCTTGGCCCGCTTTCCGTTCCGCACGGGATCGCCGGACGGCGGATCGTTCTGCGGCGCGGGCCGCGCGGCAGGGACGGATTTCAGCGAGTGGCCGGGCATACCTTTTATTCGTGGATGACGCGCAGAACCTCCGCGATCGACGTGACGCCAGCGGACGCCTTTTCCAGGCCGTCCATGAGCATGGTCGTCATGCCTTCCTCCATGGCCGCCTTGCGGATCTCATCCGCGTTCTCACGCTTCATGATCATGTGGCGGACATGCTCCGTGACTTCCAGCACCTCGTAGATGCCGATGCGGCCGACATAACCGGACCCGCCGCACTGGGCGCACCCTTTTGGTTCCGCGAATTCCTTGAACTTGGACAGGGTGGACGGCGGAATGATGGTCGCGAGGCTCGTCCGTTCGATGTCCGTGAGCCGGCGCGTCGTGGCGCAATGCGGGCAGATCTTGCGGATGAGGCGCTGGCCGATGGCGACGTTCACCGTGGACGCGATGAGAAAAGGCTCGATGCCCATGTCGAGCAGGCGGGGCAGGGTGACGGCGGCGTCGTTGGCGTGCAGAGTGGAGAGGAGCAGATGGCCCGTCATCGCCGCGTTGACGGCGATGTTGGCCGTTTCCTCATCGCGGATTTCGCCCACCATGATGATGTTCGGGTCCTGGCGTACGATGGAGCGCAGCCCGTTGGCGAAGGTGAGCCCCGTCTGCGCGTTCACCTGGATTTGCGACAGTCCGGCCAGCGCGTATTCGACCGGATCTTCGATGGTGATGATGGAGCGGGCGCGCGTGTTGAGGATCTGCAGGATGGAATACAAGGTTGTCGTCTTGCCGCTGCCGGTCGGGCCCGTGGCCAGGATCATGCCGTAGGACTTGCGGATATTGGCTTCGACGGCGCCAAGATCGCGCCGGTTGAGGCCGAGCTCGTCCAGCCCAAGCGCGCGGGCATGGCCGACCAAAAGGCGCATGACCATGTTTTCCCCGTGGAACGTGGGGACGATGGAAACGCGCACGTCCACCGGCGTGCCGTCCAGGATGATGCGAAATCGGCCGTCCTGCGGCACCTGGTGTTCATCCGTGCGCAGTTCGGACAGGACCTTCACGCGCGTCACGATGGTCGGCTGCACGCTTTTCGGCAGGGACAGGACGTCGTGCAGAATGCCGTCGATGCGGAAGCGCACGGCGATGAGGGATTCCGCCGGATCCACATGGATGTCCGAGGCTCCCGATTCGTACGCGTAGCGCACGACGCCGTCAACGAGATCGCGTATCGTGTCGGACTCGAGCTCGCCGATGTTCTTCAGGGCCGGCACGTTCGCGCGCGAAGCGCGCACGTTGTCGTCCAACATCTGCTCGAAAACCGCCGCTGTTTCCGCGGCTTTTTTCCCTTTCGTCGGCGCAGGCTCGCTTTTCTTTTTCCCCCTCAGCATACGATCTTCAGTATACACGCTTCCTCCCGGGCGGACGAGGATCTATCCGCGGCGCTTGCGGCGCGCTATACTTGATGCGTCGCCGCGTTATTCATTTTTTTCACGTCGTCTATGTCGTCCCCCCGCTTCCACAAGGGGTTCACGCTCCTTGAGCTTCTCATCGTGATGGCCTTGATCGCGATCCTCGCCGGCATCGTGATCGCCGCCCTCAATCCGGCCCGTCAATTCGCCAATGCCCGCAATTCGGACCGTTATGCGCACCTGAACACGATCATGAACGCGATCAGCGCGAACATGGCCGAGCACAACGGTTCGTTCAGCTGCGCGACCGCCATTCCGTCGACGGCGACCGACATGGGGACGGGAGCTTCGCAGTACAATATCGGCCCGTGCCTCGTCACCAACTACCTCTCGTCCATGCCGTTTGATCCGTCGGCTTCCGGCGCGCACTGGACGTCGGTCACGGACTACGACACCGGCTACGACATCGTGCAGGGGTCGGACGGCCGCATCACGGTCAACGCGCCCGCCGCCGAAAACAGCGTGACCATCTCCCTCACGCGCTAGTTCCGTGCGACAAAACTCCCTGGAACTTCTGTCAGGGAGTTTTGTGATGGGACCGATCAACGCCTGCGCGCGTTTACGATCTTGTTTTTGACGAGGGCGCTGACCGCGATGAACACCCAGAGCACCTGGACGACCAGCGAGGGCCAGGTCTGATGCGCAAAGGCGTTGACGCCCACGCCGAGCGCGCCGATCAGGTTCATGGCGTGGTATGCATGGCTCGTGCTTTTAAGCCGGTCGTGGGAAACCAAAAAGTAGGCGAGGACCACGAGTCCCGCGCCGATCCACCCGGCGGTTTCCGCGAATACGATATCCCCCATACGTTCTTTGCGTCTTCCGGTTTTCCCGTCCCATCCTTGCCCCCGGAGGGAATCGAACCCCCGACTTCAGTTCCGAAGACTGACGTGATATCCGTTTCACCACGGGGGCACGGACGGGCAGGCAATGACAGGCCGATGGTACGACCGATCTTGACGCAGGTCAACGCGCTTGGCATACTTCCGGCACGAAATCCGCTCCATGCATCGGTAGCTCAGTTGGTAGAGCAGGGGACTCTTAATCCCTTGGTCGTGGGTTCGAGTCCCACCCGATGCACCAAAAACCGCCTAAAATCGTCCATGGCTGTGTCGATGCCTTGCGCGCTGGCCTCACCGTACGTCTTTGTACGGTTTCGGCCGGTGCTCGGCATCTCCTTGCCCTGAACGATTTTAGGCGGTTTTTCTCATTCACGCATCGGTCCGTGCTCGCCAGTCTCTTGGTCGGGAAAAATTTGTAGGCGGTTTTCTCTTCACGCTCTGGCCGTTTTCTTTTTTCCGCGTTTTTGCTAACCTTGCCTCGGTATGCGTTATTCCCAGCTATTCGGAAAGACCCTGCGCGAGGCGCCGGCGGACGCGGACACGGCTAATGCGAAGTTCCTGATCCAAGGCGGCTTCGTCGACCAGGAAATGGCCGGCGTGTACACGTGGCTGCCGCTCGGGTTGCGCACGCTGCGCAAGGTGGAGCAGATCGTGCGGGAGGAGATGGACGCCTTGGGCGCCGGCGAATTGTTCATGCCTTCCCTGCAGCCAAAGGAATATTGGGAGAAGACGAACCGCTGGGAGGGCGTGGACATCCTGTTCAAGCTGAAGTCCCAGACGGGCAAGGATTACGCGCTCGGCTGCACGCATGAGGAGGTCGTGACGCCTCTGGCCCGGAAGTTCGCGGTGTCCTACAAGGACTTGCCGTCTGCGGTGTACCAGATCAACACGAAGTTCCGCGACGAGCTGCGCGCCAAAAGCGGCGTGCTGCGCGGCCGCGAATTCCGCATGAAGGACATGTACAGCTTCCACACGAACCAGGAAGATCTGTCGGCCTTCTACCACCGCGCGCTTGAGGCCTATAAGAAAGCCTTTGCGCGCTGCGGGCTGAACGTGAAAGTCGTCCAGGCCTCCGGCGGCATTTTCACCGAGAACGTTTCGCACGAGTTCCAGGCGTTGACGGACGCGGGTGAAGACATGCTCGTCGCTTGCCCGCAATGCGACTTCGGACAAAACAGCGAAGTCGCCACGCGCAAGCCGGGGGATGCCTGTCCGAAATGCCAAGGCACGCTGGCCCAGATGAAGGGCGTGGAGGTCGGCAATATCTTCGATCTGGGCACCAAGTATTCGGATGCGTTCGATTTCGATTTTACGGACGAGGAAGGCAGGAAGCGCCGCGTGCTGATGGGCTGTTACGGCATCGGAACCACGCGCCTAGTCGGCGCCATCGTCGAAACGCATCATGACGGGAAAGGCGTGCGCTGGCCGAAAACCGTTGCCCCGTTTGCCGTCCATCTGGTCAGCTTGGCGGGAAAGGACGGCGAGGACATTCTCAATGTCGCGGAAGACCTGCATGCGGATTTGGAAAGATCGGGAATCGAAGTCCTGTGGGACGACCGCGATGCGTCCCCCGGACGGAAATTCGCCGATGCCGATCTGATCGGCATTCCCCTGCGCCTGGTCGTTTCGGCAAAATCCCTGGCGGAAGGATCCGTTGAATGGAAAGAGCGTCGGGACGCCGATGCCAGACTCGTGCCGCAACAGGATATCCTGGAAGCCGTGCAGACTTTCGTTCACGAATAATCTCTCCTATGAGACGAACCCTCATCGCCTCCGTGGCCGCCCTCGCCCTGATGGGAGCCGGCTGCGCTTCCGCTCCGCCCGCTCCTTCCGCCGCCCCTGTCAGCAGCTCGCTGACGTACGCGAGCCCTGATTACGGATTTTCGCTGGCGTATCCGTCCCATGACGAGGTCCATGTTCGAGAGACGACGACGCGCCAGACGACGTATCTCGGCCAAAAGATGGACTTCTTCGCTTCGGTGCGCGACCTGCATCGGACGGGAGAGACGCAACCGGTCAGCATGGCGTATGTGTACGCGGATAAAGGCCTGACTGTGGACGCCTTCAAGCGGGCGCTGGAAGCGTCGGATCCGAATGTCGCGGTAAAGAGCACGGAGAACCTGACGATAAACGGCACGTCCGCCGTCAAGATGACGAGTACCACGGACGCGGGGATAGACAAGGTCCATTATCTCATCGACCGTAACGGGACGCTGCTCGTCTTCTCGGTGTTTCTGAACGAGGATGTCAATTTCCGTCCGATTTTCAACACGATCAGGTTCTAAACAACATCCGCCTCTGCGAGAGGCGGATGTTGTTTAGGCGGCCTTCGAAGCCGGGGAGGTTCCCGCCGTCGCGGCGGATTTTTCCGCGCGCGGGCCCTTGAGAGCCTTCTTGAGCGCGCTGCCGGCTTTGAACTTGGGCACGGTGACCGAAGGGATCTGGATCTTCTGAACCGGATTCTGCGGGTTCACGCCGAGGCGGCCCTGGCGCACGCGCGCCGAGAACGTGCCGAAGCCGGCAATCGTGACTTCCTGGCCGCTTATAAGGGCGGTCGTCACGATGTCCTCGAAGGCTTCCACGAAATCTTCACCGACTTTCTTGGAGACATCGAGACGCTCCGCCAGCCGCGAGGCCAGTTCTGCCTTGTTCATAGCGCAATCGGATTAAACGTTTATGGCCCAAGCGTAGCGGAAAAGCCGGAAGAGAGCAAGAGAGAGATTCATCCATGGCGTCGTTGACAGAACCCAAGCGAAGCATTAGGGTTCCGATCGTCGGGATTTTTCCCGTAGCAGGAGGAATGTGATGGGTCTTTCCGTCGTTCGTACAGAGCCGGCACCCACGCCGGAGCGGCCTTTCAAGGAGGAGACGTTCTCCATTCCGCCCAAGCTCGTCGGCGAGGCGTTCGTCGCTGACACGGCGAACGGAGTGGAAGTCGTCTACCGCGTGACGGCTACCGGGTTCTCCTTCTCCGGAAGGACCATTTGGGGCGGGACGCATTTGGAGAAGATCATGTGCCCGCTGCCTGGTGAGCGAACGGTCCGTCGTTTTTCCTGGCGCACGTTCCGCATCGAGGAGAAGACCGTTCCCATACAACGCCGATGGCGTCGTGCATGGGTTTTCGAGGACTCCTTCGGAGTATTGATGGATCGTGACGGGACGCTGGTGGCGAATAACAGCTTCTCGGCAAAGGCGAAGCTGAAGAACCAGGCTTCTTCGTCCGGCATCCGCCCCGACCCTGACCTGCTCGACAGGGCCTTTCAGGCGATCGAGAAAGGTCTGAGGGAAATTCACCGGCACCTCCTCTGATCCGCGTTCTCGCGCGCTGCCTCGTCGGCGCGCATTTTTCTATGCAAAACCGCCGCCCGTATCGGGCGACGGTTTTTGTCTATCGCGCGTACTCGACGACGCGGGTTTCACGGATCACCGTGACGCGGATTTCGCCCGGATACTGCAGCTCCGCCTCGATCTTGCGGGCGATGTCCTTCGCGAGCGCATAGGCCGTCAGATCGTCGATCTTCTGCGGCTGGATGAACACGCGCACTTCGCGCCCGGCCTGGATGGCATAGGCCTTCTCCACGCCCTCGAAGCTCGTCGCCGTCTTTTCCAGCTCCTCCATACGCTGGATGAATTGCTCAAGCGACTGCTTGCGGGCGCCGGGACGGGCGCCGGAAATGGCGTCGGCGGCCTTTACGATGGCCCCTTCGATCGTGCGCGGCTTGTCTTCATGGTGCGCGATGGACTGGTAGCAGATCTCTTCCGGGAATCCGAATTTCTTCATGATGTTGTAGCCGATTTCCGGATGCGCGCCCTGCATGTCGTGGTCCACGGCCTTGCCGATGTCATGGAACAATCCGCCCTTCTTGCACACGAACACGTCTGCCCCGAGCTCCTCGGCCATGGTGGCGGAAAGCTGGGCGACCTCGAGCGAATGCTGGAGGACGTTCTGGCCGTAGCTTGTGCGGTATTTCAGGCGGCCAAGGATGGACACCAGCTTCGGGTCGACCGACGAAACCGGGATGCCGAGCGCGTACAGGGCTTCCTCGCCGGCTTTCCGGATGTCGTTGGCCAGTTCTTTTTTCGCGTCGGCCACGGCTTCCTCGATACGGGCCGGCTGAATGCGGCCGTCCTTGATCAGGGCTTCCAACGCGCGCTTGGCCACCTGGCGGCGGATGGGGGAGAATCCGCTGATCGTGATGGCGCCGGGCGTGTCATCCACGATGATTTCCGTGCCCGTCTGCAGCTCGATGGCCTTGATGTTGCGGCCTTCCTTGCCGATGATGCGCCCCTTCATGTCGTCGGATGGCAAATCCACCATCGTCGTGGTCGTATCGACGACTTGCGAAGAGGCAAAACGGGAAATAGCCAGCGAAAGGATCTTCCGGCTCTTCTCTTCGACTTCCTCTTCCGAGATATCTTCCATTTTGCGCAAACGGCTCGTCAACGCCTCCGCGCTCTCGTCTTCCACCGCCTTCATGAGGCGCGCTTCCGCCTCCTCTTTTGAAAGGCCGGCGATTTCCTGCAGTTTCTGCGTCTGGGCCTCGACGAGTTTTCGTACGTCCTGCTTGGACGCCTCCAACTGCCGGGCGTGCTCGTCCATCTGCGTTTTCTTCTCTTCAAGCTCCATCAGCTTTTGGTCGAACAGGCTTTCGCGTTTTTCCAGGCGCCGCTGCGTTTCCTGCAGCTCCGCGCTGCGACGTTCCTGCTCGCGGCGAGCGTCTTCGGACAGCTTCAACGCCTGTTCCTTGGCCTCCAGCAGAAGATTCTGCCTCGTCGTCTTCGCCTCCTGCAGCAGCTCCTGCTGCTTTTGCCGCGCATCCTCGAGAATATGCGCGGCGCGTTCCTCCGCATTCGCCGTATTTTTTCTGGCGATGGCCCGGCGCAGGGCATACCCCGCGATGGAACCGAGGATGGCGCCCAGAAGGCCGGCCGCCAGCCATATCCATGCCGTGAACATAAAACTTCTCCGTTCCGAGAAGTCGAAAACCTTGTCGGACTGGCTGCTTGCTTATCCGGCCTTGGACAGGAATCAGAAACGCACCCCGAGAAGCGGGGCGGACGCATTATGGCGGAAGAGTGCCAAAAACGCAGGAAATCGTTTCATAATCCGTACCGGAACAACCAATGACGACGGAATCGCTTCCACGGAAATCAATCAAGACTTACGCGGGAAGCGTAGCAGACCCGTCCCGTTTCGGCAAGGCGGCGAGAAGGGCCGGAACGGGGATGATCGAGGCACCTGTGGTGGCGGGCGTCAGCGCGCCGAGCGGGACGGCGCGGGACGCGGAGAACGGCCCGACGGCCGTGCGGCGCAGCTCTTCGACATATGCGCTTGAACCAACGGCGTATCCAAGGTCGCGCGCGAGGGCGCGGATGTATGTGCCGGAGGAACAAGCGATCCGAAAGGCGAATCGGCTCACCGCATTGTCATCCTGAGGCGCAGCCGAAGGACCCGTCGACAGATGCTTCGCTTCGTTCAGCATGACAAAGGCGTCCACGCGCACGTCGCGCGGCTCGGCCTTGATGGGCGTGCCGGCACGCGCCGCCTCGTACATCTTTTTGCCGCCGACCTTGATAGCGGCATAGGCGGGCGGCACCTGCTTGATGTGCCCGAGGAACGTCGGCAAGATATCTTTGATTTGTCCGACCGTCGGCAACCCCTCCGCCTGCCGAGAAGCGGCCAGCAGGCTACCTCCCCTTGGAAAGGGGAGGACGCGTTTTTTCTCGTCCCCTCCCTCCCAAGGAGGGGTTATGGGGTGGTTGCCGCGTGCCGTTATTTTCCCCGTCCGGTCGTCCGTGTCGCTCTCGGCGCCGAAGGCGAACGTCGCTTCGTATTCCTTGTCCAGGCCTACAAGTTTTTGGAACTCCTTGGTTGCCGTGCGGCCGATGCCCACGATCAACAAGCCCGTGGCGAACGGATCCAGCGTGCCGGCGTGGCCGACGGTGCGTTCTCCGGTGAGGCGCCGCACGCGGTCGACGACGTCGTGTGACGTCATCCCGGCGGGTTTGTCGATCAAGAGAAAGCCGTGCATGGAGTGATGAAACCGCGAAACACTGCGCCTGTCAAAAAATCCTGCCGGGCGCGTAGCCGGCAGGATGTGTTGTCGCTCCTTGCGGAGACGGACGTCTCAGATCATCTCCATCAGGACTTCCGGACCCCACGTCTTGTCGAAGAACAGGATTTCGTCCGTCGGCACGAGGCCGGTCATGACGATGACATTCACACTCGCGTGCGCGCGCTTGAAATCCCGGGCGCGTTCGATCTGCGAGCGCGAGTTGAAGATGGCGACGTGGACGACCGCAGCGATGCGGTCGAGCTCCTCCGGTTTGACGATCCGGACTTCCCAGTCCGGTTTCTTCTGGCGAAGGCTGGCGGCGATCGATTCCTCCATGTTCGTCGCTGCTTCGTCCGACACGTACCCACTCGTTCCGTGCGCGATTACGACTACCTTTTGGGGAGTTACCATTTCGCTTCTCCATCCCGTCACGGCGGGTGCGGCTACCTTTCCACATCCGCTGACGAGAGTCAACGGCACCTGCGTTCTTTCTTTTGACGCCGCGCCGCGCAGCGCCTACACTGAAGGCAGTTCTTTTTTCGCGGATCGCGCATCCGCCTGGAGGCTCGCATGACAGAAACGAATTCGGACGCATGGGACACATGGCCACTGAGCGGCAAGGCGATGCTCGCCGTCGCGCTGTGGACGGCGCTGACGTATCTCCTCTGTCGGCTCTTCGTCGGTGTCGAAGCGGCTGAAGTATTCCTTGTCCTTACGAGTGGGTGGGGTGCGCTCGGTTTGGGGGTCGCGTTGGAGGATTACGATGGCCACAACATTTCGTGCGGGCCCGTCGAGCAGTTCGTGTGGATGTGCCTGCCCGTCCTTTTCGCCGCCGCCATGGGCTTCCTCGTGATCACCCCTTTCGTCAGGACGGTAGAGCGCGTTCGCACCGTCTTCGTCTGCGCCCGCCGGCGTCTCTGCGTGCCTTCCTGAAGCGTGCGGCGCTTCCTCGGCCCCTCGTCCATCCTCGGACGCCGGGCCGGTTTTTTCATCATCGTTCCGTCGGCTGTCGGCTGCTATGCTATTGACAAGTGACTCCCATTCTTTCTAGATTAGCGTGTCCCAATGGTGGGACCGATCCGTTCATTCGCGATCGACAGGCTTCACGCCAAGGAGGATTTCGATGAAGCGCTCTTTGAGAAAGGCCGTAGTAGGCAGCCTCGCCCTTGCCTGCCTGGTCTCGTTTCGCGCCGCGGCCGAGACCAGCGGCACCGCGCCGTCCACGGCGGTTCCTGCGCCAATCAAAGGAGCCATGAGCCCCGCGGACGTTGCCAAGGCGAGGGATCAGCTGCGGACGTTGGCAAAGGCGTTTGGCATCGAGCCTGCGTCGGCTCAGACCAGTACCGACTCGCCGGCTGCACGTTCGCCCCAGCCGACCTCGGAGTCCCACAAGACCTTGGCCGACGTCGCGGACAAAGGCCTCGACATGGTGCAGGGGCTCGTCACCTCGCTTTCCTCGACCCTCGAGAAGGTCGCGCCGAAGGTGTGGGAAGTGATGGTGCGGCAACAGTACGCGAACGCGATTGCCGAGCTCGTCGTCCCCGTCGGCCTGTTCCTTCTCGTCGCGCTTTACTTCGTCATTGCGCGGAAGAAATGGACGGTGGAGAGCGAGTATAAGAAAGAATTCTGGTCGAGCTCTTACTCTTTCTGGTTCTGGTGTGCGGGCATCCTTCCGGTGCTCTTCCTCTTCATCTTCGGTGTATGGATGGCTTTCGCCCTCGGCGACG
>JAJYIV010000016.1 GCA_021789915.1 bacterium
CAGGGCGTTGCCCAGCGTGGTGCCATAGCCATGGAAACACGGTTCCACCACCATGGTCCCTTCGTTTGGGCGCGTGCCGGGCTCGAAACGGATGCTCGAGGGAAGAAGGATGTTCTCCATAGGCGAGAGCTCCACGTGGGAAGCTTAGCGGGAGTAAAATTCGACGATGAGGGTTGGATCAAAGACCTGGCGCAGATCTTCTCCTTCCGGCACGGACGTCACCTTGCCCGTCAGGGCGGCGGCGTCGCCGGCAAGCCACTTGGGAAGCTCATGCTTTGCGGCCTGCGCGGACATCTGTGCGGCAAGGGTCTTTTTCTTCTTGATCTCCCGAACGCCGATCTGATCGCCCGGACGCACCTGATACGAAGGGATATTCACCGCCTTGCCGTTCACCTCCACGAACCGGTGGCTGACGATTTGGCGCGCCTGTCGGCGCGTGGCGGCAAATCCCAACCGATAAATGACGTTGTCCAAGCGACGCTCCAGCAGCTCTACCAGGAACGTGGCCGTGTTGCCTTTCCGCAGCTTGGCGCGGTCGAAGTACGTGCGGAACTGGCGCTCGCGCAGGCCGTAGATGGCCTTGGCGCGCTGCTTTTCCTGCAGCTGCAGGGCGTAGCCCGACTGGCGCGGGCGGCGTTTGGACTGCGCGGGACCGTGGACGCCCGGCGGATACGGCCGGCGTGACACCCACTTGTCCTTGCCCAGCGAAATGCCGAGGCGGCGCGACAGCTTCACGATGGGTTTCCTGATATTCGCCATACGAGGTCGCATTACATGCGGCGCGCGCGCCGGACGCGGCAGCCGTTGTGCGGCAGCGCCGTCACGTCGCGGATGGAGACGACGTTGAAGCCGTTGGCGTTCAACGCGCGCAGCGCGCCGTCGCGCCCCTGGCCGACGCCCTTCACGAAGACGCTCAGATCGCGGATGCCGTACTCGGCGGCCTTCTCGGCGGCCGACTTCACGATCATCGACGCGGCATACGGCGTAGCCTTCTTGGGCCCGCGGAAGCCGCAGGTGCCGGCAGACGACCAGGCCAGCGTGTTGCCGTTCAGATCCGTCAGCGTGAGAATGGTGTTGTTGAACGTGGCCTGGACATAGGCGCACGCGTGCGGCACCGGACGCGCGTTCTTCTTTTTGCCCTTGCCGCGCGCCGCCTTCGCCGCCGCGGGAGCGGCCTGCCTGCCGGCAGGCAGGGTCGATTGTGTCTGCTGCGTGGATGCCATAGGCGTATTACGTCTTCGTGAGCACGCGGCGGCCGCTCGTCATCGTGCGCCGCACGTTGCCGCGGACGGTGCGGGAGTTCGTCTTCGTGCGCTGGCCGCGGACGGGCAGCCGCTTGATGTGCCGGATGCCGCGGTAGCTGCCGATCTCCTTCAGCCGCTTGATATTGGACAGGACGTAGCGGCGCAGGTCGCCTTCGAGGCGGAAGTTCTTTTCGAGAATCGTGCGGATCGCGCTGACCTGCTCTTCCGTCAAGTTCTTCGCCTTGATGGATCCGTCGACCTTGGCTTGCGCCAGGACGTTCTTCGCGGTCGACCGGCCGACGCCGTACACGTACGTGAGGGCGATGGCGACCTGCTTCTCGTTGGGGATGTTGACACCGGCGATGCGAGCCATACGCGTGGAGGAAGTGACGATTAGGGAGCTTGTAAAATGGAGGGGATGGCGGTGCGCGCCGAGCACCCGACGGAGACGTACTGACCCGTACGGCGACGGAGGGCGCGGAGGCGCAAGCCGACAGACTGCCATTTTACGAGCTACCCCTGCCGCTGCTTGTGTTTGGGCGTCTTGCAGATGACCGTCACGCGGCCGTGGCGGCGTATCACCTTGCAGTCGCGGCACATGGGTTTGACGGAAGCGCGGACTTTCATACGGAATGCACAAACGTCATCGACCACGTCGATGACGTTCGCCTCATGAGTTAAAAACGGTAGACGATCCGCCCTTTCGTGAGATCATACGGGCTCATCTCGACCTTCACCTCGTCGCCGGGAAGAATGCGGATGCGGTTCATGCGCATCTTGCCGGAGAGATGGCCGAGGATCGTCTGGCCGTTTTCGAGCTTGATTTTGAACTGGGCGCCGGGCAGTAGCTCTTCCACCTCGCCTCGCACCTCGAGAAACTGTTTCGTCTCCTGCGATCCCTTGTCGCCCATAGTTGACGGGAATGCTATCACCTGAGCGCCAAGACGGCAAGAAACCATCCACAGTTACAGCGCGGGCATTTTAGTGAAACGCCTCTTTCCTGTCAAGAAAAACTGTCCCCAGGGTTTGCTGAGCGGCCCCAATGATTGTTTTTCCTATGGAAAAGAGCCATTTTCAAGAGCGGCTCTCCCCCGTGACCGTCCCTTTTATCCGGCGCACGCCGGCGGAGCTGGCCTCCTCCTTCAGGATCTTGAAACGCCCCAGCTCGCCCGTATGCGTCACATGCGGGCCGCCGCAGACTTCCTTGCTGAAGAACGGGCCGTGCGGATCGCCCACCGTGTAGACTTTCACCTGGCCGCCGACGGCCGCGTATTTGTCTTCGAAGAGGCCGATGGCGCCCTGCGCCTTGGCATCGGCGACCGACATGACTTCGAAGCTCACGGGGAAATCATTCGCGATCGCCTCGTTGACGATGCCCTCGACGCGCGTGATTTCCTCGGGCGTCATTTTTTTGCCGTGCGAGAAATCGAAGCGCAGGCGCTCCGGCGTGATGTTGCTTCCCTTCTGCTCGACATGCGGCCCGAGCACCGTGCGCAGCGCCTGGTGCAGCAGGTGCGTCGCCGTGTGCAGGCGCGTCGTCTGCGCCGAATGGTCCGCCAGGCCGCCGGCGAATTTCTGCTCGCTGCCGGCGCGCGACAGCTCCTGGTGCTGTCTTTTTGCTTCCTCAAATGCATTCTCAAACTCATATTCGTTAAAAACGAAATGCATTTTGTCCAACTCCTCTCTAATAAGCTCTACAGGAAAACCATAAGACTGATAAAGATCAAAAGCATCTCTTCCAGAGATGGAGTTATGACCGAACTCGGAATGCTTTTGCATGTATTCAATAGCTTTGTCCTCGGTCATGTCAGCAGAGTTCGGAATAAATTGTGGTTCTCGAGTTCTTTTTTTCTCATCAACCAAATATTGAAGCTTCTTGAGTCCCTGCTCGATCGTCCTGGCGAACTTCATTTCTTCCGCTTCGATCGCAGACAAGATCGTCTCGCGCTTTCCGGCAAGGTCTGGGTAGGCGTCCGCGTATGAATCAACGTACGCGTTCGACGCCGCACGGACGATGGAAGCGGCGCCCAGCGTCCGCGCGAATCGCACGGCGCGGCGGATCAGGCGGCGCACGAAATAGCCTTGGTCCTTGTTGGACGGCAGGACGCCGTCGCCGATCAGGAACGTCGCGGCGCGGATGTGGTCGAGGATGATGCGGAAGGCGAACGTATCCTGTTCGTCAGCTCCGTACTTCCGCCCCGCCATTTTTTCGACGACCTCCCGCGCGCCGTCGAACAGATCGATCTTGAAGATGTCCGGGTCGCCGTTTACCGCCGTCGCGATGCGCTCCAAGCCGCCGCCGAAGTCGACGTTTGCCTTGGGCAGCGGCGCAAATCCGTCCGTTGTCTTCACGTACTGCATGAAGACGTTGTTGCCGATTTCCACGAAGCGGCCGCAGTCGCAATTGACGTGGCACGGCCGATCCTTCCACTTCGACGTCTCGTGCAGATGCCGATCCGCGCCGAAATCCCAGAACATCTCCGTGTCCGGTCCGCCCGGCTCGCCCGCAGGCATTGTCGACGGCACGCCGGTGCGCGACCACCAGTTCTTCGTCTCGGGATAAAAGAAGATGCGTCCGCCCTGCAAGCCGTCGCGCTCGGGAAAATCGACCGCCGGCGCGTCGATCCCCGCCGATGCGAACGCTTCCTTCCAAAGAGAAACGGCTTCGTCGTCGCGCGGGATGCCGATCTCCGGATTGCCGCGGAACACGGTTACGTACAAGTTCTTGGGATCCAAACCGATCTCCTTCGTCAAAAACTCGAACATCCAAGGAATCTGTTCCTTCTTGAAGTAGTCGCCGAGCGACCAATTGCCGAGCATCTCGAAGAACGTCGTGTGCCGGTTGTCGCCGACTTCCTCGATGTCCTGCGAACGGAAACATTTCTGGCTGTCCGCCAGGCGCGCGCCCTGCGGATGCGGCTCGCCGAGCAGGTACGGCACCATCGGCTGCATGCCGCTGCCCGTGAACAGCGTCGTCGGGTCGTTCTCCGGTACAAGCGGCGCGGACGGCAAAATCGCATGGCCCTTGCCGCGGAAGAAGTCGAGGTACTTTTGACGGATGTCGGAAGCGGTCATGAAGAAAGCCATCAGCCGTCAGCCATCAGGCAAAACGGGGATCAACTTACGCGTTCGCATTCTAAAGGAAAAGCCGCGGCGGCGTCCAGAATACGCGACGGACCTGTTGACGCCATGCCATGCTCGAGTAAGATTGTCTCACGCTCTTTTCCCGGAGGGAACCATGTCGCGCCCGGATCGCATCGCTCTGCGATGGTCCATCGTCTCGGTTTTGCCGATGGCCATGCTGTTCGTCGTCTTGCGCCTTTCCGTCAGCTCTGTGCGGGCGGATCCCGAAAAGCATTTTCTCTCGTGGGCCTTGACGCTGCTCGCCGACATGCCCGTTGCCGTCTTCGCCATGGTCCGGCTTTTCCGCATCGGCTGCGAAGATCCCAAGGAAGAGGCGCGCCCTTCGGAACACGACCTCTTCTGGGTGACGATCCTCATGGCATCGATGATGGGTTTCGTGTATGGCGTGCTGGCATTCAGCCCTCGGCCATGCATCACCGCTTTGGCCGCGGGATTGATCCTTGGCGGCATCGTCCAAGGGTTCGTCTCCCTGATGCCGCCGGGTTTCTGGGCGGCCGTAAAGAACTGGCTCGCCGGCCGCTGACGCGCTCCGCTTCCGCGGAGTTTTTTTCTTCCACGAAAAAACCGCCGCGCTTCCCGAAGGGAACGGGGCGGCAAGCGGACGGCGTTCGTCAGGAGGCGGCGGAGCCGGGCGCTTCCTCGGCGATCTTGTCGAGCGCGGCACGGACGTTCTTCACGACGTCCTCCGGCGCCCAATGGAGACTCTCGATACAACACTGCACGGCGTCCTTGACGGACGCCTCTTTGGAGGTGGACAACACTCCGGATCTGCCGACAGACGTGTAGGACCGAAGTCCGACGCCTCCGAGGAGATACCTCGTGTTGGATGGCTCCTCCTGGAATTCGCCGCAATCCGGATCCCAGGTAAAGCCTCCGCCGAAATGGCTCGTGCCGAGCTCGACGTATCTCCCGCTTGCCCCGAGCAGCTTGCGCGCTTCGACGCCTTCCAGGCCCTCGAGAAAATCCCCGAACTCCTGAACCGCCTGTTGAAAGGGCGACGGGGGTTCGCCCGGCGCCGAATCCGCCTTGTTGGCGGCGCGGTACCGCTTGGCGGCTTCCACCCACTTTGCGGACATGTTCCACTCCTTACCTTGCTCGCTCGATATGAACGAGGCGGGTTCACCTTAGGCGAACCTTTCGCCGCATGTCAACGGCCTGCTCGCCATCCCACGTTTCAAAAAAAATCCCGCCTGCGCTCCGGTCCGGAGGGAGCTTCGGCGGGCAGGCCGCCGCGGTCCGAGATGGACGGCGGGGAAGGAGCGGATGCGCCAAACGCAGCTAGAGGCCCGGGACCTGCGAGAAGGCGATCTCCGCGGCCTGGGCCATGAAGTAAGCACGGGTGAAGCGGCCATGAGTGAGGCGCGCATACACTTCGGGCCTGTCTGAAAGATCCAAAAACCGTAGATGATCCCCTTCGCGAGAGCGATCGGCCGTAAATTGCACCAAGACCGAGGGGGATCCTCCGATAAAGGACCGAGCCGTTTTTCGCAGACAGACCAATCGCTCTTCCTCCGACGAGGGCAAAACCGGTTCCGACCAATGCGGAAAGACGAGGACGTTGGCCGTGCAGCGAAGATGTCTCGCCCCGTGTTCCACGGTCCGAATGGACTCGTTGATGGCGAGCACCGCTAGGGCGCGCAATTCCGCCTCGGACGGCGCGGCCGCCCACAAGCGGCGCGCCAGCCGCGAAAAACGGTCGACGTGATCCGCGATCCCCAGATTCAAAGCCGTCGGCGGCGGTACCAAGATCGGATCCCATAGAGGCATCACCTCGCAGGTTTTGAGCGAGGGAAAGGCCGTGCTCTCGCGCACGGCGTGAGCGGCGGCCAAGAGGTCAGCGTCGCTCAGGCCCGCCAGCACGACGATGCGCTTGATGAAGCTTGGCGCGACCGACGCTTGCGTCATCGATTCCTCCATGATCCATTCTCCTTTCCCGTCACCGGACGGGACGCCCGTCACCCTAAACGAAACCGCCGCCCATGTCTAGGCGACGGACCTTCTACGCTGCAGGCGGCGCGTCGGCGGTAACGGCCTCCGTCGGCTTGGCCCTGGACAGCAGCTTGCGGCGCACGGACGCCACGACGGCGCCCAGCTCCGGGCTGCCGAGCGCGGCCGACGCCAGCACGTACACGAACAGGCCGATGCCGCCGGACACGGCGCCCTGCAGCAGCACGTTCCAAAACGTCGTCAGCGGGAAATGCGCGGCGACCAGCGGCTTCATCATCTGCATCACCACGCCGGCGGACAGCGCCGCGACGGCGATGATCCAGCTGGATCTGAGGATGCCGCGCCCGCCCAGCGCGCCGACGCGCCTGTGCAGCGCCGCCCACAGCAATCCCGACTCGACGATGGCGGACAGCGAAAAGGCGATGGCGAGCCCCAGGACGCCGAAGGACGGGCGCAGCCACAGCGCGACGGCCAGCGCCAGCGCGTCGGTCGCCACCGCCATCACGAGCGGCGTGGCCGTGTCGCGCAGGGCGTAAAACGCGCGCGACAGCACCATGACCAGGGTCTGCGAAACGAAACTGACTGTAAAGAAGCCGAGCGTGTTGGCCGTCATGATCGTCTCGGCCCAGGTGAATCGGCCCGCCCCGACGATGACGCGCACGAGCTGCGCGCGCAGCAGCAGGAACATCACCGTCAGCGGCACGAGGAAGAACAGCAGCTGGCGCACGGTGGACGAGAACACCGAAACGAAACCGCGCTTGTCTTCCTTGGAAAGCGTCTCCGCGAACGATGGGAAGGCGGCAATGGCGTAGGACACGCCGACGATGCCGACCGGGAAGTACTGGATGTTGTAGGCGAACTGGAACAGGGTGACGCTGCCGGCGGCCAGCGTCGAGGCGATCATGGTGAACACGACGAAATTGATCTGCGCCGTGCCGATGCCGACGACGCGCGGGCCCATGAGGCGCAGGATCTCGCGGCTGTCCGCGTCGCGCGGGCGGAACATCCAGGCATGGCGCCAGCCGGCGGCGCGCGCCCCGACCAGCTGGATCGTCAGATGCAGGAAGGCGCCGAACACGACGCCCCAGGCCAGGCCGATGGGACCGACGGCCGGCACGAACCACAGGGCGCCGGCGATGATGCCGAGATTGTAGAAGATCGGCGCCAGCGACGAGAGGAAGAAGCGGCGGATGCCCTGCAGGACGCTGCCGAAGATCATCGAGGCGGCCAGCAGGATCTCCGCGAGGAGCATCACGCGCGTGAACGACGCGACGGCCAGCTGCTTTTCCGGCGAGAAGCCGGGGGCGATGAGCATGGCCACGGGACGGGCGGCGACCAGCAGGACGAGCGAGACGGCGATCATGCCGGAAAGCAGCAAATGCAGCACGTTGTTCGTCACCTCCCACGCGCGCTCGCGCTTCCCTTCCGAGAAGAAATGCTTGGTGAAAATCGGGATGAAGCTCGCGGACAGCGCGCCGACGACGATCAGGTTGAAGAAAAGATCGGGCAGCTTGAAGGCGGCGTAGTAGACGTCCAGCACGTCGCCCGCGCCGAAATGGCCGGCCAGCAAGCGGTCGCGGACGAGCCCGACGAAGCGGCTGGCCAAGGACAAAAACGCGACGACGGCCGCGCCGCTGATGACGGATTTCGATTCGCCGTGGAAGAGCTTGCCCAGCATGCGATGCCGACGGACGCCTTACGCCTCGTCCGTTCCTTCAGGTTCGTCTTCATCGTCCTGACCCCCGTCCGCCTCCGCCGCGCCGGCCGGCAACGGGACGGTCCGCCGTCCTCCGGCGCGCACGGCGGCCGTCGCGCCCGAAATCCCCAGGGCGCCTAGCGCTCCCACCAATCCCATGACGAGCGGATTGTGCCAGTCGAAGAACGGGATGCGCACGGTGGACGCCTGGGTCGCCGCATGGCCAGACGCATTGGTCGCCGTCAGCTTCACCGCGTACGTGCCGGCGCGATGAAAGACATGCGTCGCCTGACGCCCGGCCGAGGTGGCGCCGTCGCCGAAATCCCAGGCGAACAATCGGCCCGGCTCGTCGGGAGCCGTGGCGGAAAACGCATAGGCGTTCCAGCTCGACCGCGCGTAGCTGAACGCCGCGTCGGGCGCGTCCGACGGCGGCGCGGCCTCTCCCGCCGCTGGTTGCGGCGCGGCGGCCGCCACCGAAGCCGGCGCCGATGCGGGCGCGGGCGATGCCGGCGGCATTGGCGCCGCCGGCGCCGAGGCCGTTTTCGGCTTCGCAACGGGTTTACGCGCGGGAACGGGGGCCGGCGCGGGCGTGAGGGCGGAGGCGGGACGCACCTGCGTCGGCGCCGGAGGCGGGGGCGGAGGCGGGGGCGGCGGGGCCACCGGCGTGATGAGCGGCGATATCGCCTCGTTATTGGAGAGGTTCTCGTCCGGCGGATCCGTGCCGTGAATGACGGCGCGGATGTTGAACGCGCTGGGGGGAACGGTGAAATCCACGAACACCTGGTCGGGCAGGCCGTTGGCGCGCAAGGACACGACTTGCGAATCGCCGAGCGGCACCGAACCCTGGTAGAACGTCACGTAGCCTTCCATGTCGCTTTTGCCCGCATCGTGCACGGTCGCATAGATGCGCACCGTGTCGCCGATGACGAATGTCTCCTTCGAAAACGAAAGATCCGACGCGTCGATGCTCAAATCATGGTCGTACACGTAGGCATGCGACGTCCAAGGAGCCAGCAAGACGGCCAGCGCGAGGGCGGCGGCGCACGGGCGTGAACGCAGGAAAGCCATAGCATGGGGGCATCAGCGCCGCGGGGCCAGGCGGACCGCGTCGCCGCTGGAAAGCCAATAGGCGGAAGCCTCGTCGTCCGTCAGATGGAAGGCGAGCCGGAACGTGGGATGGACGCGCACCACGACGCCGGGGATGAGCAGCTCCGGACGTCCCGGAACGACCAGCGAGACCACGTCGCCCTGCGCCAAGCCGAGGCGCCGCGCATCGCGGACGCCGCAGTGCACGTGGCGGGCCGGGATGATCGCGCAGGCGCGGGAGCGGATGCGGCCGGCGGGACCCGACAATCCGCAGGACGCGGCGCGCGCCGTATCGCCGGACACGCGCACGGGCGCCGCAAGGCCGAGCGCGGCGGCTTCCGCGGCGGACAGCTCGACCTGCGTCTTTTCCCGGCACGGGCCGGCGACGCGGACGGATGCAAACAGGCCTTCCTTGCCGGCGATCGCGACGGTCTCATGATACACCACCTGGCCGCGGTGGCCGACGCCGGCGACCGGCTTCAAAACGGCTCGCGGCCCGAACAGCCGCGCCTGGTCGGCCGGCGACAAATGGACGTGGCGGTGCTGGATCACGACGGGGATGAGCATGGGGCGATAGGTTCTAGGTTCTAGGTTCTAGGTTTTAGCTAGCGACGTTCGGCACCCGATTGAACCCCTCCTCCTGCCAAGGTGGAAGCCAGCAGGTATCCTCCCCTTGGCAGGGGAGGATAACGCGTCGCGTCCGTCCCAAGCTGCTAGCTACCAGCTACTTGCTGCTTCAGGCTTTAGGCGTTAGCCCGCGTCTCTCGCCCTGACTCCATCACTCCATCACTTCGTCACCTTTTTCCCATGTCCGAACGTGTACCGGAACACGTTCGACCGGATCGGGCCGACCGTCGCCAGATGCAATTCCGCCAGCACGTACTTGCATGCCGTCTGCAGGCGGCCGTCGCGCACCCATCGCCGCGTCGAGACCGGAATGCGCGTGTGCAGAATGCCGAAGCGCCCGACTTTCGCGGCGCGCCGGGCATAATCGTGGTCCTCGCAAAAGACGACCGATTCATCGAAGCCGCGGATCTCCTCATGCAGGGACCGGCGGACGAAGATGCAAAAACCGGGCGCGTGCGGAAACACGTTCTGCATCGCCTTCGTGTAGCGGTTGTAAACGCCGTGCATCGCGCGGTCGATCCTTCCCGCGCCCATCGGTTCCACCTCGCATGTCGCGATGTCCAGCCGCCGACGGGCGATTTCCTCCATGGAATGCGCGAGGAACGCCGCGTCCGCCAGCTCCACGTCCGCGTCCAAAAACAGCAGCCAGTCCGTCGCGGCCGCTTCCGCGCCGCGATTCCGACCGGGACCCGGCAGGCCGCCTTCCACGATGCGCGCGCCGAACGCGCGCGCGATGTCGCGCGTGCGGTCCGCGGATTGCGCGTCCGCCACGATGATTTCCGCCGGTTGCGCGGTCTGCCGCCCGAGCGATGCCAGCAGCTTGGGCAATGCCGTCTCCTCGTCCTTCGTCGGGATGATGACGGTCAACATAGGGGCTGTTCCCTCCATCTTATTCTTTCCCGCACGCGAAGGCAAAAAGCGCGATGCCCGCGGCGACGGACACGTTGAGCGAACGCTTGCGTCCCGGCAGCGGGATCTCCGCCACGCGGTCGGCCGCCGCCAAGAGCGCCGGCGGCAGCCCTTCGACCTCGTTGCCGACGACGAGCGCCGCACGCGCCGGATCGACCGACGCCGCCACGGCGTCGATCGGTTCCGCCTTGACGCCGTTTTCCAGCGCGACGACGGTCCAGCCGTCCCGTCTGAGCGTCCGGATGAGCGCCAGCGGATCGTCGGCGTGCTCCCACGGCACGCGGGCTTCCCCGCCGAGCGCGACTTTGGCGATTTCCTTCCGCGGCGGCATTGCGGTATAACCCGTCAGGTGGATTTTTTCGACGCCGAACGCGTCGGCCGAACGGAAGATCGCGCCGATGTTGTGCAGCGAACGGATGTCATGGGCGATGAGGCGCATGAGAAGAAGGAGTAGCAAGTGGCTTGCAGCGAGGGGCTGGGGCGAGGAACGCGGCGCGTTATCCTCCCCTGCCAAGAGCCTGCCCTGAGCGACCCTGAGCCTGCCGAAGGGGAGTCGAAGGGGGAGAGCCTGTCCTGAGCTTGCCGAAGGATCCGGAGGGGTTCAATCGGGTGCCTAACGCCTGCCGAATGACGAATGCCGCAGGCTGAAACCTGAAACCTAGAACCTGAAACCTGAAGCCTAACCGTGTAACCGTCTTGTATGAAACCCGGCACGGCCATCACGGGCGTCGTC
This sequence comes from bacterium, assembly GCA_021789915.1. GTDB lineage: Bacteria > Patescibacteriota > Patescibacteriia > UBA9934 > GWF2-40-263 > JAJYIV01. Next base: position 11,387 of record JAJYIV010000016.1, read on the forward strand.
GCGCGCTTCGATCGCGACGGCAGCGGGCTCATCGACCGCGCCGTCGGCGCGCCGCTGCGCGTGCCGGGCGCGATCCCCGGCGAAACCGTCACGGGCCATTTTACCAGACGGGTCAAATCCGGCCCGTTGATCGCGCTCGACCGCGTTGAGGTTCCGTCGCCGCACCGCGTGCCGGCGCCGTGTCCGCTCTTTGGCCGCTGCGGCGGCTGCGCGTGGCAGCACGTCGATTATCCGACCCAGCGGCAGGCCAAGCTCGACATATTCCGCCGCATCGCGGCGGAGAAAGGCGTGGACGTCCCGCTGCGCGGCGTCCGGCGCGCGCCGGACGCGTTCTTTTACCGCAACCGGATGGACTTCGCGTTCGGCGAGCACGGCGAGCTGGGCCTCAGGGCGGCGGGACGCTGGTGGGACGTGCTGGATCTGCCGACGTGCTTCCTGATCTCGCCCGAGAGCGCGGAGATCGTGAACCGCGTGCGCGCCTGGGCCAGGGTCTCCGGCCTGCCGTTTTGGAACGCGCATCGCTCCGAAGGTTTTCTCCGCTATCTCGTCATCCGCGAAGGCAAACGGACGGGCGAGCGCCTGGTGATGCTCGTCACGGCCGCGCCGACCGGCGACGAGCGCGCGACGATGGAAGCCCTTCCCGCCCTGCTTGACGGCTTGGCGACCTCGGTCGTGTGGGGCGTCAATCCGTCGCCGACGGACACGTCCGCGGCGCAGAACATCGTCCCGCTGCGCGGCGACCCGTGGATCTTCGAGCAGGTCGGCGGCATCCGCTACAAGATCACGCCCAACGCGTTCTTCCAGACGCACACGGCGATGGCCGAGCGGCTGCAGCAGACCGCGAAGGCGTTTTGCGGCGACCTCGCCGGCAAAACCTTCCTGGATTTGTACGGCGGCTCCGGCTTCTTCTCGCTCTTTCTGGCCAAAAGCCATATGCCAAAAGCCAAAGGCCCTTCCCGTATCATCGGCATCGAGCTATCCGCGGAAGCGATCGCCTGCGCGAAGGAAAACGCGTCGGCCAACGGCGTCGACGCCGAATACTTCGTTTCAAAGGCGGAAGACTTCGACTGGAAGGCCTATGCGCCCGACGTCGTGCTGCTGGATCCGCCGCGTGCCGGCTTGCACCCAAAAGTTATTCAGACGATTTTGGATGCGCGCCCGACGCGGCTCGTGTACGTCTCCTGCAACTATCCTCGTTTTTTGGACGAGATGCGCGAGCTCGGCAAGGCGTATCGCATCGCCGACGCCGCCGCGCTCGATCTCTTCCCGCAGACGCCGCACATGGAGTGCGTGTTTCTACTGGAGGCGGTTTGATGCGTTCCGTTTCGCGGCCGGTCTTTTTTATCCCGACCAATTGACCGCGCCGGCAAAACGCGTTATCCTCGCCGCACTATGGACCAACCAAAGAAGAAGGCGGGCTTTGTCGTGCTCGTCGGGCGCTCCAACGTCGGAAAATCGACGCTGCTGAATGCGCTCGTCGGCACCAAAGTCGCGATCACCTCCCCCAAGCCGCAGACGACGCGCCTGCCGGTGCGCGGCATCCTCACGACGGACGGCGGCCAGGCCGTGTTCGTCGACACGCCCGGCGTGTTCAAGAACGCCAAGGACACGCTGTCCAAAAAACTGCTCGAAAGCGTGCGCCAGTCGCTGGTCGACATCGACGTCGTCCTCTACGTCGTCGATCCGACGCGCGCCATCGCCGAGGAAGAAAAGTACATCCAGTCGTTGCTTGAGCGCATCGAGAAACCAAGGATTCTCGTCATCAACAAGATCGATCTGCGCGACGCGCCGTACCTGGACTTCTATCGCGACCTCGCGTCCACGTTCGACGCCGCCGTCGAGGTCTCCGCGGAGCACGGCACGCACGTGAAGACGCTGGCGGCCAAGGTGATGGAGCTGCTGCCCGCGGGCGAGTACTTCTATCCGGAGTTCCAGTTGACGGACATGGGGCAGAAGGAATGGCTGGCGGAATTGATCCGCGAAAAGCTCTTCCTGCGGCTGCGGCAGGAAGTCCCCTATTCCGTCCATGTCGTGTGCGACGAGGTCGAGGAGCGCGAGAACGGCACGCTGTATGTCCGCGCCACGATTTATACGCACGCCGACCGCTACAAGCGGATGATCATCGGAGAGGGCGGCCGCGGCATCAAGGAGATCGGCCAGTCGACGCGCAAGGAATTGCAGACGGTGATGGACCGCCCCGTCTATCTCGACCTGACGGTCGACGTCGACCCGCATTGGCAGGAACGCGTGGCGTAGCCTACACCTTCTTCCCTTCCGCCCAGTTCTTGAGCGTCAGCGCGTCCGCCTCGCCGCAGATGAACTGCCCGGAGTCCGTGTTGTAGAAGAACGGCACGCCGCCGCAGAGGCCGCGGTCGTACTGTTCCATCTTTTTGGCGTTTGCCTCGTCGTGCCAGACCTCGAACTTTTCGATCTTGCGGCCGGCGGCGATCAATGCGTCGACTTCCGGCATCATCGCGATGCAGTGCGGGCACTCTTTACCGTAGAATTCGAGAAGGGGCATAGGGCAGCCTTTAGCTTTTAGCGGTTAGCCATTAGGATGGGGCCATGATAACACTCCGCCGCATAAGACGTGAACACGTCCTGGCCGCCGTGTTCTTCTTCCTGGTCGCCGCGCTCGTCGTCGGCCAACGCTTCGGTTTTCGATGGGCCGGCGGCGAAGGATACCAGACGCCGCGCGAGGCGCGGGTGCTGCAGCTGCAGGGATCGGGAACGGTGGATCGCGACGGGACGAAGCGGCCGCTGACGGTCGGCGGCGCCGTCGCGCGCGGCGAAACCGTCGCAACGAATGCAGGCGGCTACGCCTTGCTCGCCTTCGACGGCGAACGCATCGCATTGGACGAACGCACGACGGCGACGGTCGACGAGAACGACGCCGGAGGCGTGCGGGTGGACTTGATGCAAGGCCGCGTCCTTGTCGACACGCGCCGCACAAGCGACGGTCCGCCCATCACGGTAAAGACCGGCAATGCCACAAGCTCCGTCGCGCGCGGCGCGCTCTCCGTCGTCTTTTACGATTTCCTGTGGCAGGCCGACGTCTGGCCGTTGCGCGCGACGATGACGGTCGCCTCGCCCGCCGACGGTTCCCTCGCGTCGTCGACGGCCCTGCGCGTCTCGACCGACGGCGCGGCGAAGGCGACGCCGTCCGCGGCCGACTTCGACCACGGCCCGTCCGCCGCCTTCTACCGCTGGACGCAATCGTTCGACCCGTTCCGTTGACAGAAGCGCGGCAGGCTTGTAGGCTCGCCGTCCGGACGCGCACGGCGTCCGAGGGAGAAGCGCATGCGAATCGTTCCTTTCGCGCAGCCCGCCGTGATCCGCTTGGCGGCATGTCTGAACGACGGACCCGCCTTGTTCTTGAAACGGAGCGCCGCGGCCTTCCAAGACGCGCTCGCGGACGTCACCTGCCTGGCGGCGGACTTCGACGGCACGATGGTGAGGGGCAACACGTTCCGGCACATCGAACGCCTCCTGTGCGAAAAAGGAATGGCGTCCAATGAACGGGCGCTGGAAGACCACATCGCGTATGTCTCCTGCCGCTCTCCGGCGCCCGCGCCGGCCGCGGACTTCCGCGACTGGCTGGAATCCGTCGGCGCGGAAAGCGACGTGGACCGCGCCTGTTCGGAGGCCGGATTGCTCGCGCAGGCCGTCATCAACATGATCCGCGCCGGCGTGCGGCGCCCGGACCTCGAGGACATCGCGAAAGCCCTGTCCCTTCGTCCCGGCGTCGAAGCGCTCGCGGCGGCATGCGACCGCGGCGCCGTCGTAAGCGCCGGCATGGAAGACGTCAGCCGCGCCTTCCTTTCCGGCCGCGGTCCCGCGCTCGCGCGACTGGACGTGATCGGTGCCGTCCGGCTCGCCTTCGACGAAGGCGGACGCATCGTCGGCCTGCGCCACAATCTGTGGCCGTCCCCGACGAAAGGAGCCAATGTGCGCCGGCTGTGCCGTTTCTGGCATGTCGAGCGCGCGCACGTGCTCAGCATCGGCGATTCGCCGTTCGACGTCGACCTGTTCCAGGAAAGCGGCGTGGCCGTCGGCATCCTGCCGCCGTATGCGGAAGATCCGCTCGCCTTCGACGATCACCTCGCGCGTTTCGACGGCTATTGGAACGCCGTCGACGCCCTGCTGGTCGGCGATTCCCTGCAGCCGCTCGCGGATCTCGTCCGCGCCGCGCGCGCCGCCTAGTTTTCCGGGCAGCCTTGCCCACCGAAGTTCCGTCAGGAACACCGGTGGGTTTTTCATTCGATCACCGCGCCGCCCAGCATCTCCTCGCCGTCGTAAAAGACGACGGACTGGCCCGGCGTCACGGCGCGCTGCGGCTCGTCGAAGACGACGCGGAGGGCATCGCCGGCAACCACCCCTTGCCCCTCCTTGGAAAGGAGGGGACGCGTCAAAGATGCACACGCCGAAGGAAGAGGAAAAGAAACCGTGCAGGGCGCGAGCGTCTGGCGGTAGCGGACGCGGGCGGTGCAGCGAAAGGTAACTGGGATGCGGAAGTGGGAATCGCCGTCCGCTGCGCCATCCCTCCCCTGGTCACAGGGGAGGGTCTGGGTGGGGATCGGCATGCGGAACCAGTTCGCGCGCACGGCCGTCAGCTCGCGGCGGAACAACGCCGGGTTCTCCTTGTCCGACACGATCAGACGGTTCGTCGCGGCGTCCTTGCCGACGACGTAGTACGGCGTCCCGCCGCCGACCTGGATGCCGTGCCGCTGCCCGATCGTGAAAAACGCCAGGCCGTCGTGGCGGCCGATGACATGTCCGTCCGTCGCGACGATGTCGCCGGGCGCCTCCTTGATCCGCGTTTTCAGAAACGCCTTCATGTCGACGTCGCCGACGAAGCAGATGCCGGTGCTGTCCTTCTTGTGCGCCGTCGCAAGCCCGCGCGCCTCCGCCATCCGCCGGACGTCCGGCTTGCGCAGATGGCCGATCGGAAACAGCACGCGCGGCAAAACGGCCGGCGGGACGGCCCACAGGAAATACGTCTGGTCCTTGTTCGGGTCGCTGCCGACGAGGATGGACGGATGGCACGGCGCCAGCTCCCGATCGTCGCACGGCCGCGGTGCTGCGGCCGGAGACGACGGGAGCGCGCCGCGACAGGACCCGTCCATCTTGATACGCGCGTAATGCCCCGTCGCGACGAAGGCGCAGCCGAGCGCGTCCGCCGCGCGCACGAACAGATCGAACTTCACGTGCTTGTTGCACAGCACGTCCGGGTTCGGCGTGCGTCCGGCGGCGTACTCGCGGAACAGATCCTCGACGACCAGCGCGCGGTATTCCTTCTCGAAATCCAGCGTGACGAAGGGGATGCCGAGCCGGGAGGCCACCCGCATCGCGTCGCGCCGCTCCGTGCGCCAGCCGCACTCTGAAAACCCTTCCGACCCTTCATCCTCTCCGCACCCTTCCAACCCTTCATCCACTTCATCCCCTTTTCTGCCCGACCAATTCTTCATGAAGGCGCCGATCACCTCGTAGCCCTGTTCCAGCAGCAATGCCGCGGCGAGCGAGGAATCCACGCCGCCGGACATGCCGAGGAGGACCTTGGCTTTTGGCTGTTTCCGCCGGAGGCGGATCCGCCTTTGGCGGAGGCTATTGGCTGTCGGCCCGACCATATGAATGCCGCAGTATGCCTCAAACCGCGGCCGTTGACAACGGACGCATTCCGGCGTACGCTCCCGCGTCGCCGACGAAACGGGCGACGGAGGAATGGGGATGAATCGACGCATTCTGGTCGTGCACGGGGAGGTGGCGATGCGCGGGACGATCGCGCGCCTGGCGAGGATCATGGCGGACGGGAACCCTCTCCCGTTCGGCGTCGTCGTCGAGATCGGGTCGTCGGCGGAGGCGCAAGAGGCCCTACGCGTCGGCGGAAATGACATCGATCTCGTGATCGCGGACGCCGACGAGGACGGCCTCGCGCTGCGAAGAGCGGCGGACCCGAAACTCCCGTTCGTCCTGCTGACGGACGGCATGCCGGCGCCGCCGGTCGAAGGAGCCTGCACATCGACGCTCGTCAAACCGTTCGGCGCCGACGGATTCCGCGCCGCCGTCCTGCCGTTGCTGCGTCCGACCGTCCTCGTCATCGACGACGACGCCGACCTGCGCGGCGCGGTCGTCGACGGGTTGGGCGGCGCCTTCGGCGAAGGCGCGCGCGTCATCGCCTCGGGAGATGCGGACCTGGCCGTCGCGCGCATGCGGGAGGCGCGCGTGGACGCGATCCTCTCGGATCTCGAGCTGCCCGGCACGTCGGGGCTGGAGCTTGTCAGAAAGATGCGCCGCGCCGGCATGAAGACGCCGTTCCTGCTGCTGACGGCATGCGCGGACGAAGCGTATCTGCAACGGGCCGCCGCGCACGAGAGCTTCGGCCTGCGGGCGAAACCCTGCGGGTTCGGCGAGATCATCCCCTGGCTCCGCGCGGCGATCTCGCCGCCCGCGGGCCCGTGAACGCGCCGCTCCGTGCGCATCCGAACGTGGATGCGCGCGGAGCGGATCTTTTGTTTGTACCACGAATGACGACGAATGGGGACGAAAGTTCTCGTAGGGCGGGGGCTTGTCCCCCGCCGAGAGCCGAGCGCCGAACGCCGCGAGCCAACGCCTAATCGTCTAACCGTCTTTTCGCCCCGATGGTTGACGTCTCGTCCCGCGCGTGCTTCACTGCCGCCATCGTCCGCAACACGCAGACGACAAAGGAGAAGTCGATGGAAACGTCAGAAAGGAAAGGCCCGAAGCGCGTCCTGATCGTCGACGACGAGGCGAAGTATCGGCAAGGCATGCTCGACGCGGTCGCGGCATGGGTCGACGCGCGCGGCCTCGCGACGCCGGAGGTGAAGATCTACGCCGGAAGCACGGACGCCTGGAAGGGATTCCAGCGCGCGCACGAGGAAGGCCGCCCCTTCGACCTCGTCGTGTCCGACGAGATGGTACTCGGCGACATGTACGGCACCGATCTTCTGAAGAAGGTGCGCCGGATCGACGATGCCGTTCCGTTCCTCCTGATGACGAGCGCCGAACGGCGCCATCTCGAGGAAGACTTGCGCGAGGGGCGCGCCGGCTTTCTCGCCAAGCCCTTCACGCACGAAACGGCGGGACAGGCGCTGGACGAAACGTACTTCGGCGCCGCGGTCGTGCTCGTCGCGGCCGAGCCGTCGGTCGCGGACGTGCTGGCAAAGGCGCTGAAGGCGCGCTTCGGCACGCGAGTCAGCGTGCACGCGCTGCCGGACGAGCTCGCGCTCGAGACCGCCTGCGAGCAGCTGCCCGTGGCGCTCGCGATGACGGACGCCTCGTTCGAACGCGTCGTCGACATCGTTCTGTACCGCGTCATGCACAGCGGCGCGCCCGTCATCCGGTTCACAGCCGATCCGCCGAATGCGGATGCAGCGCAAGACGCCGTACCGACGCTCCGCTTCCCGGCCGCGTCGGTTTCCACACCGGCCCTGAACGACCTGCTCGCCTGGATCGATCAGCACCTACCGCCGCGGTAGGTGCATCGCGTGTGCCTGTCCCGCATCATCGTTGCGGGACTTTTTGTTTTTCCGGACGGAGTGGTACGCTGGCAGCCGATATCCACCTTCTATGTCCTTCGACCGCCCCACGCCCGACGAGCCGACGCAGCGATTCCGTCCCGACGTCACCCAGCGCCATCGCGGCATGGCGCGCGCAAAACCGACGATCGGCGAAATGATCGAGGAAGAAGTCGGCCTGCAAGGACAGGAAGCGCCGGCGCCGCTTCATCCGGAGGATTTCGAACAGCCCGCCTTGGAAGGCTTCCAGCCGTACGCCGAAGCGCGCCAGGCGCGGCAAGCGGAAGTGCAGGAGGCGTATGACCGGAGCCGCGAGCGCTTGGACCTGGTTCAGCTTGATCCGACGGATCGCGCCGCCGTCGCGGAAATGGCGAAGCGGTTCGTCAACGCCACGCTTGGGACGGAAGCCGAGCGGAAAGAGCTGGAGACGCATCTCGGGCTGACGCCGGGCACGCTTGCGATGAACGCCGGCGTGCTGGCCGAGGCGATGTGCGGCGATGTGGCCGCCGCGGCGCGGGAACTGCGCCGTCACGGGTCGACGCGCTCGCCGGCGCAGGAGGCCGAGCATCTGCGCGCCGTCTTCCAGACGCGCGCCAAAACGCTGCGCTGAACCATGGAAATCCGCCGTCGCGAGTCCGGGGGACAGCCTCGCGACGGTTTTTGTGCCGCAAAAAATCCCGACCTTGCGATCGGGATCGTCGTCCGCCGTCAGTTCGTCCGGAAGTAGACGTCGTTGGCGGCCTGCAACGCGACGCAGAACGCGTACCGCACGCGCAGCTGGCCTTCCGGGTCGCCGACCGCCGCGAAGACGACGGCCTTGTATCCGTCCCAAACGTGGTGCAGCCGCCGGTCGAGGCCGGAGGGAAGCCACGATATGCGCCGCGCGAGCGCAAGGCGGATCTCGGCTTCCGCGCCCGCCACGTCATCGGCTTCCATCGGCTCGCAGCCGACGGGGATCATGTCGAGCAGGCGCGCGAGCAGGGTGAAGAGCGCATCCTGTTCTTCCGCGCCTCCGACGAGCGCGCACATGCGCTCGACGAACGGATGCTGCCCGACGGCGCGCCAGCGCAGCAGGGCTTCGACGGAATGCTCTACGGCCGCGCGGTTCACGGCCGGCATTTCCTGCGCCTCAAGATCGTCCATCGCGCCTCCTTCGCTCCATTTCCAGAGCGACGCGCCACCTTACGCGGCGCGCGTTGCGCCGTCAAGGATCCACCCTCGCCTGTCTCGCCCTCACCCAGACCCTCTCCGCTGACGCGGAGAGGGATGGCACGGGAATTCGCATCCCTCCGCACTTCCGAGCCACGACGTCCGTCGGAGGCGAGGGAACTTTCTCTCTTCTCTGCCACTTCCCGAGCCCGCCTGCCGATAGGCAGGCGAAGCGAGGGACCTCACACGTTTGAACAGGACGAATGGATAAGGTCCTTCGATCCCCCGCCTGCATGCAGGCGGGGTCCTCGGGAAATGACAGCGTGAGCGCTGCGCCCGAAACCGCGAGCATCGTCCTAAAGGCTGATGGCTGGACGATTAGACGACTAGACGGTTAGACGCGGCATTCGGCTTTCGTTCACGGCAACCACCCCTAACCCCTCCTTGGGAAGGAGGGGACGCAAGGAAACTCGCGTTCCTCGTCCTAACGGCTGACGGCTGAAGGCTGATGCCTGCCTTCTCACACGTACGAAAGCAGCTCCCCGATCAGCGCCGGATCCTTCTCCGCCATGCGCTCGGCGTGGCCCAGGCCGTGCTTCTCGATCAGCACCGTGCGCTCCGGCGCCGCCGCCTGCAGCGCGCGGCAGCCGTCGGCGCTCTCAGGATCGTCGTCGCTCGTCACCACCACGACGCGCTGAAGCGGCGCCAGGCGCGCGATCGCATCCACGGTCGTGACGCCGTGGTAATCAAGCCCTGGCGAAAGCGCGATGACGAGCGGAATGCCGGGATGGTCGGCCGCGAAACGGATGGCGACGTTGGCGCCGATCGAACCGCCCACCAGGATCGTCGATGCTTCCGTCGCCCCCTGGCCGTCGCGCAATTCTTCGAACGCGGCCTTCGCGTCGAGCAGGCGCTTGCGGTCGTCCTCGTCCGTGAACCGGCGCACGTCGAGCAGGCCGCCCTGCGTGCTGCGCCCGCTGCCGCGCTGGTCGATGGCGAGGCACGCGACGCCCTTCGCGTTGAGCGCGGCGGCCCAGGCCGGCCAATCTTCCTTCTTGCCCGGCCGCATGTGCAGCAGGATCGCAAAACGCCTGGCGTCCGGCACGGGATACCAGTCGGCGGCCAGGTCGACGTCGTCGTCCGTGTGAAGCGTGAGAGATTGGGGCATAGGGGAAAGCTTTTAGCCGTGCGGAGGTCGCCCTGACGGCTGATAGCTGACGGCTGACGGCTCATCACTCAAACCTCGCCGCCTCGCCCGGCTTCAGCGTGCCTGAAACCGAAGGCGGAGGCGGAGCGATCGGTCGCACGGATTCCGGCGACGCCTCGGCGGCAGCCTTGGCCATGGCCGCCACGTCCGGCATGTCGCTTTCCGCCGGACCGACTTCCTCTTCTTCGGACGGCTTGACGGACGTTCGGGCAAGTTCCGAAAGGCGAATGGACGGTCCCACCGGTTTCTTCTCCACCGGCGCCCCGGATTTGATCGATGGCGACGCATTCGACGCCGGCCTTCCTCCCTTTGCGGCCGCGGATCCTCCGGCTTTGTCCCGGGCGGGCTTCGCTTCGGTCCCGCGCGGTTTCGGATTCTGCGCTTCCCCTGTTTTTTCCGCCCTCGACGGGGACTTTCCCTTGGTTTCGGCATCCTTTTGTGCGGCCCGCGGCGCCGCCTTCCGCTCGGCGCGCACGATCTCGATGCACTCCTCGCAGTAAATCGGCCGCGAACGGTCGAGCTCGACCGGCAGGACGATCTGCTTGCCGCAACGCGAGCAGGCGTACTCGAATTTCGGCTTCTTCGCGTCCTTGACGGATTTCTTTTTGGCCGCGGCCGCGGCCATGAGCTTCGCCGTGCCCTCCGGCCCTTCGACGCCGCTCCACTTCAGCACCTTCTCTTCGATCTCCGTGCGCGGCAGCGCGTACCGTTCGCGCGTGACCTTGAGGACCTTTTCTTCCGACGCGGTGCGCTGGGCGATGGGCGGCAGCGTCACGGCGGAGAACGGCTGGCTGGCCACGCCGTCGATCAGCAGGCGCAGGTAGATGTTGTACTTGGGCAGGTTGATGATGTCGGGCGCCATGAATCGCGGCTCGAATTCCTTTTCCAGGAACACCGCGTCCGGGCTGCCGACGCGGTACGTGATGATCGTGCCGACGTTGCCGAACACCGCCTCGCGCACCTCGTCGGACAGCTGGGCGATGTACTGGTGCGCCAGGGTGAGGCAGAGGCGGTACTTGCGCGCCTCGGACAGGATGCCGGCGAAGCTCTCCACCGCGAAGTTCTGGAACTCGTCGACGTACAGGTAGAAGTCCCGGCGCTCGCTCTCCGGCATGTCGATGCGCTCCATGGCCGACAGCTGCAGCTTGGTGATGAGCATGCCGCCCAGCAGGCGCGACGAATCCTCGCCGATGCGGCCCTTGGACAAATTGACGATGAAGATCTTCTCCTGGTCCATGATCTGCCGGATGTTGATCGTCGATTTCACCTGCGCGACGATGTTGCGGATCACGGACGCCGACAAAAACTGGCCGATCTTGTTTTGGATGGCGGAGAAGGCTTCCGCGGCGAATTTCGGATCCCACGAGGCGAACTCGCCGAGCCAGAACTGCTTGACGATCGGATCCTTCACGTTGCCGATCATCTTGTTGCGGTACTCCTCGTCCACCAGCATGCGGTTGATGCCGAGCAGCGTGGAGCCTGGATTGTCCAGCAGGGCGAGGATCGTGTTGTTCAGGATGTACTCCATGCGGGCGGACCACACGTTCTCCCAGATTTTCTTGAACACGCTCATCAGACCGGAGGCGACGAGATGCTTGTGGCGCTCGTCGACCGCTTCCAGCACGTTGAAGCCGATCGGGTGCTCCAAATCCGCCGGGTTGAAATAGACGACGTCGTTGATGCGCCAGCTCGGAATGAAATCGATGAGCCGTTCCGCCGTGTCGCCGTGCGGATCCACGTAGCAGCAGCCGTGCCCGGCGTAGATGTCGGACAGGATCATGTTTTCCAGCAGCGTGGTCTTGCCCATGCCGGTCTTCCCCACCACGTACACGTGCCGGCGCCGGTCGTCTTTTTTGATGCCGAATTTCACCAACTGATTGCGGTAGTTGGTGCGGGCGAAATACGTGACGTCGTTGTCGGGCATACGGGAGGTGAAGAAGACGTAGAATCGCTCGGCCTTCGGCCTCGCTCGTAGAACGTAGAAGGCGTAGAATCGCTCGGCCTTCGGCCTCGCTCGTAGAACGTAGAAGGCGTAGAATCGCTCGGCCTTCGGCCTCGCTCGTAGAAATCGTAGAAACGTCTCTTCCGCGTCGTTTCTACGAGCGAGTTGGCCCCAACCGTGACGAGCGATTCTACGTTCTACGTTTTCTACGTTGAAGCATCGTCCGAACCGCGTCGTTTCTCCAAGCGAATCTGGCTCCAACCGCGGCGAGCGATTCTACGTTCTACGTCTTTTTCGTTCTCTATCACACGGGCAAGTTCATCGGCGGCTCGCCTTCGCGGGCGCCGTCGCCGTCCGCATCCTCGACCGCTTCCGGCGCGGCGGGAAATCCGGGCGGCGGGCCTGGCAGCACGACGTCGGAGGGCGGGCCCATGTCGGTCGCGTCCAATCCGCGTTCCGTTTCTTCTTTCTCCTCGACGCCGCGGAGCGCGCCGCGATCCCCCCTGCCCGAGGGGGGGACGTCCGCTGTCCGCGGCGCGGCGGACAGGGGGGCGGGAGGGGCCGCGGGCGGCGGCGCGGCCGCGCCCGGCAGCGAAGGATGCGGCAGCTCGGCTTCTCCGACGGAGGGCGCGGGGAACGCGGGCTCCGGCACGGGAGGCGGAGCCGCGGCCGAAGCGGCCGGCGCATGAACGGCGGCGGCCGCGCGCGCGGCGCCCTGCGCGACGATGTCCTCGGCCTCCGAGCCGACGGGCAGGCCGGTCGGCGGTTCGCCGCGGCGCGCTTCCGCCTTCTTGATGAGCGGCGCTTTCACCCCGATGGCCGGGAAATGCCACAGCGTCGCCAATTCCTCCACGTTGAAGACCTTGGGCAGGCCGCCGATCGTGATATCCCGCATGACGTAGCCGCGCATCAGGCTGTTCTGCTTGGCCGCATACGACCACTTCTGCCAGAAATAATCGTCCTTCGGCACCGTCAGCGGCGAAAATCCGATCGCGTTCAGGTTCAGGTGCGCGTACGGATGGTACAGGCCCTTGACGAACGCGACGCGCGCGCCCTTGTTGTAGGCTTCCTTTCGGGCGATGTAGACCGAGCGCAGCTTGGTGAGCATCCCGGGCTTGCCGATCTTCTGCAGCACGGCCTTGGTCTGCTCGCGCTGCGTCTCCGTCAGCTTGAAGGCCTTCCACTGGTCCTGTTCCTTCGGTGCCGCCGGCTCGCCGAGCAGCAGCCCGCTCATGTTGATGCCGAGCGTCTTGGCCAGGACGGCGTCCGGGATCGCCAGGACCGTCCGCATGCCGGTCATCCATCCGCTCTCCTTGCGCGGCGGCTCGACGCCGTACACCTTGTCGATGTACGCGATGCCCTCGTCCTTCCACTTGTTGTTCGTCACCTGGCAGAGCACCTGCGCCCAAAAATGCTCGCCGGGGCGCATCTTGGCCAGCTGCTCCAGGACGAGTCCGAGCGGATCCTTGTACTCCTTGGTGACCTTGTCCTCGAAATCCGCGTACGTGCGGATCGGAAAGATCTGGTCCTCCTTGAGGTTCAGCTCGGCTCCCCACATCTCGTGCGTCTCATTGGGGAACCGAAGCGGGAAGCCGTTCGTGTAATCCTCGACTTCGGAAATCTCCGCGTCCGGATAATGCGCGTAGATGCCCGCCTCGACGGCGTCGCGGTACTTGGCCTGCGTGCGGATGTAAAACTGCACGTAGCCTTCCGTCGAGACGATTTCGAAGGAAAACGTCGGCTGGAGCTTGCCGATGATCCAGGTTTCCTTCCAGATCAGGTTGGAGTACACGCTCGCCAGCGACGCGAAGAGGCTCTCGACGGCCTTCGGCGTCTGCTCCGTGGCCGCCGGCACGTCCACCGCGAGCAGGACATGCGTCAGCGTCTTGGTAAAGAGGTTCTGACGATGGTTTTTCCACACGAGGATGAGGCCCCAGACGACCGTGATCGCGAGAGGGATCCAGCCGAACCAGGTCAGCAATTCATACAGCAGCACGTCGATGGGCTGATTCCAGAATGCGGCGTCGAGGAAGGGCATACCACCGGCATTATACTCAAAAGAACCAAATGGAACAAAGAACCAGGAACCAAAAAATGGGACAAAATGGGACAAAAAACCAAGAACCAAATTTGGTTCTTGGAACTTTGCCTCATTTGGTCCTTTTTGGATCTTGGCTCTTTGCCCCATTTGGTTCTTATCCTACCTTTGCCGCCGTTCCCATTCCACCAAGAGCGGGCTGGCGATGAAAATCGACGAGTAGGTGCCGACGAGCACGCCGATGAACAGCGCGAGCGCGAACGGCGCCGTGGTCGGGCCGCCGAAGACCAGGATGGCGAGCAGCACGAGCATGGTCGCGACGCTCGTGTTCACCGAGCGCACGAAGGTCTGCCGGATGCTCTGGTCCACGACCTCGGCGAAGGGCTCGCCGGTGCGGTGCGACAGGTTTTCGCGCGTGCGGTCGAACACGACCACCGTGTCGCTGATCGAATAGCCGAGGATGGTCAGGACGGCGGCGACGAAGGCCGTGCCCACCTCCCAGCCCTGGGTGCGGCTGATCACGGCGAACACGCCGAGCGGAATGATGACGTCGTGCGCGGCGGTCACCACGACCAGCGCGCCGTACTTCCACGAGGACACCGGGTGCGTCACCTTGCGGAACGCCCAGGCGATGTAAAGCCCGATCAGGACGAGCGTCACGACGACGGCGACGACGGACGTGTTGCGCAGCTCGCTGCCGACGACCGGCCCGATGGAATTGAACTGCTCCTCCTGCGCCTTCGGATAGGCGGCGCCAAGCGCCTTCAAGGCGGCCTGGTGCTTGGTCTCGTCAAGCGACTCGAGGCGGATCATCTGCGTTCCCTGCCCCGTGGTCTGCACGACGGCGCCCGGGAAGCCCGCCTTTTCCAAGGTTTGCGCCACGGCCGTGGTGGACGGCTGCGGATCGGCGAAGCGCATTTCCATCAGGCTGCCGCCGGTGAAATCGATGCTCAATTTTAGGCCGAAGACGGCGATGGCGGCGATCGAGGCGACGATCAGGGCGCCCGAAAGGGCGAACCACCAATAGCGCGTGCGGACGAAGCTGAAGGACATAGAGAAGCTTTTAGCCTTTAGCCGTTAGCCGGAGAACCGCTTTCCCTCTTCTTTTTAATCCCATACAGCCACGGCTTGCGGAAGCATCCCCAGGAGATGAGCGTCCGCTGGTACACGCGCACGACGGTGATGGCGGTGAAGAACGACAGGATGACGCCGATCGCCAGGGTCAGGGCGAAGCCGCGCACGAAGCTGGAGCTGAAGTTGTACAGGACGACGGCCGAGATGAGCGTCGTGAAGTGTCCGTCGCGCACCGGCGGCCAGGCGCGCTTGAAGCCTTCCGTCAAGGACGACGGCAAGTCGTGGCCCGCGCGCGCCTCGTCCTTGATGCGCTCGAAGATCAGCACGTTCGCGTCCACGGCGATGCCGAGCGACAGCACGAGGCCGGCGATGCCGGCGAGCGTCATCGTCACGCCGAACAGGCGGTAGGCCAGCAGGTTGACGGTGGCGTACAGCAGCAGGGCCAGGATGGCGAGCACGCCCGGCAGGCGGTACACCGCGATCATGAACAGGGCCACCAGCGCGAAGCCGATCAGGGCCGCCTGCACGCTTTGCTTGAGCGACGCGAAGCCGAGCGTCGGGCCGACGGTCTGCTGCGAGAGCAGCTTGATCGGCACCGGCAGGGCGCCCGCGTTCAGCCGCTGGGCCAGGGTCTTCGCCTCGGTGAGCGTGAAGTTGCCGGTGATGATGGCCTGGCCGCCGTAAATGGCCTGCTGCACGACCGGCGTGGAGATGGGCGATCCGTCCAGGAAAATGCCGATGGGCTGGCCGACGAGCTTCGAGGTGAGGTCGCCGAACAGTTTGCCGCCGGCGCCGTCGAATTGCAGCGCCACGTACGGCGTGCCCGATTTCTGGTCGAACTCGACCGTCGCGCGCTGCAGGTTCTTGCCCGAGAGCGACGTGTTCTGCCACGCCTGCGCCGGCGGGATGATGTCCGACATCGCCGCCAAGGGCAGCAGGACGCGCTCCACCTGGTAGGTCGTCGTCGGGCGCGCGGCCCGCTTGAAAATGAGATGGTAGCCGAACTCCGTCTGGACGACGTCCGAAATGGCGCCGACCTTGGTCTGCCGCGCGGCGATCTCAAACGGCGCGACCATGGTCCCCGGTTCGATCCATGGATTCGTCGGGCTCGGGTCGAGCTTCCCGCCGCTCGCCGCGCTGGCCGCGTCGTCGGAGTTGTCCTTGGCCAGCTGCGCGAAATTCGCCGGCGTGGCCTGCTTCTTCAGATCGTTGATTTTGACCGTGGCGTCGATCTGCTGACGGTTGTTCGTGCAACCCGTCGCGCCCTGGTAGCAGATGAGGATGTGCGAGAGCTGCATCTCCTCGTTGTGCGGATCCACGCCGAGAACCTTGACGACGTTCAGGCCCTCCGGCGTCTCGATGACTTCCGGCACGACGCGGCCGACGGCCGTATGCGTCTTTTCGATGGCCGCGGCGATGGCCCCGTAGGACGGCGACTGGGCGTTGAAATCCGAAATCTTGCCGCCCGTGTCGGCCTTTCCCTTTTCCGTGGAGTCCGCCTTG
>JAJYIV010000017.1 GCA_021789915.1 bacterium
GTCGCGCGAGACGACCCAGTACTTGTACACGGCGCCCGGCTTGAACGTCGTCAGCACGACGATGTGTTTGAGGATCAGGTTCGCGTCCGCCGGCGTCGACAGCGCCTTCGCGTCCGCCGCGACGCCTTCCTGGTAGAACACCTGCGAGGAGGACGGCTTGTCCGTGAGCCAGCTCACGATCGTCTGCACCTTCGACTGCGCGCCCGGGTACAGCGTCGAATCCGCGGATACGTCGGCCACGACGGGCGGCACCCGATCGACCGTCGTCTTGAAGGAGAGCGTGGGCGACGACGCCTCCGCGCCCGCTTCGTTCTGCGCCTTCACGAGAACGTCGTACGCGGTGCCCGCATCGAGGCCCGGCACCGTGAACGCGTGGACGACGACGTACGTCGGGTCGCCCACCGAGAGGCTCCTGCCGGTGGAGAGGTTCGTGTAGACGATGACGGACGCCGTCGGGATGTTCGTCGTCCACGCCAGATCGGCCGATGCCGTCTTGACGCCGGCCACGCGGAACCCGTCGACCGCCGGCATCACCGACGTCGTCGTGAACGTGAGGTCGCCGCTCTGTCCTTCCCCGCCGATCTCGCCCTTGGACGTCACCTGGAAATGGTACGTCGGCTCGGCTGCAGGTTCGGCAGCGCGACGGCGTGGCTCGACACGAGGCCCGCGTTGTCGATCACGGTCGTGGCGTACGGCTGCAGGCTCAGCGGCTGGTACTGGGCGGCGGCCGCGTACGACACGACGCCGTTCGTTTTCTTGTCCGTGTGCCAGCTGATGAGGGCGTTCGTCCCTTCCACCGTCACCTGCGGCTTCGGCCCCACCAGCTGCGGATTGGAAACCACGATCTTGGTGATGTCCGAGATCGTCCGCGCGATCGCGTCTTCGGGGATGTTGCGCAGCGCCGGATTGTCGCCGACGGAGAGCAGCACCTTCTGCAACAGCGCGGCCGAGCCGTCCTTCACCTCCTTGGAGATGAAATCCTCGAGCGACAGGCCGCCGAACGGCGACGGCGGAAGGGGCGCCGCGGCGGGCGCGGAGGGCGCCGGCGCGGGCGTCGGCGACGGGGCGACCGTTTCGCCCGCCGCGTTCAGCGTGGTGAACGTCTGGTCGTCCGAGGCGCCGAGATTCCCGTTGCGATCGAAGGATTCCGCGACGAAATGGTACGTCGTCGCCGGCGACAGATCCGCGAGGCCGACCTGGTGCGCCGTGCCGTAGGTCGTGACGTCGCCCGCCAGCGAGCCGTACGCCGCCGTCGCGCCGAACTTCACGAGCGAAAGCCCGTTCGCGTCCGTGCCCCACGTCACCGTGGCGCCGGTTTGCGTGATGCCGCTCACCGCGAGGCCGGAGATCACGGGCGGCGTCGCGGTCGAGGGAGACGCCGCGGCGACCGCGCCGCCTCCGCCGCCGCTCTTCGTGCCGGCGAGCGTCGCGAACGTGGCGTCGGCCGTCGCCCCCTTGTTGCCGGCCGCGTCGGACGAGAGGATCTGATAGTGGTACGTCTTGCCTTTGGTGAGCCCGTCGATCTCCACGCTGTGCGTCGCCGAGAGCGTCGCATCGAGCGTCGTCGTGCTTCCGTAGGCGTCCGTCAGGCCGTAGGCGACCTGCGAATCCGCCGCCTCGCTCGTGTCCCACGTGATGACGGCCGATGCGTCGGTCGCCAGCGCGGACGCGCTCGAGATGGTCGGCGCGGTGGTGTCCGCCACGGTCGTGAAATTACTGCCCGCGGACGACGCCGTGTTGCCCGAGGCGTCCGTCGAGTTCACGCGGAAATAGTATTTCGTCCCGTTGGCGAGGCCCGTGAGGGCCACCGCGTGCGACGTCGCCGCGAAGTCCGTCGCGCTGCCGGCCACGGAGCCGTAGCTGTTCGTGGGGCCGTAGTCGACCGTGCCGTTGGACGCCTCGTCCGTCGTCCAGGCGACGGTGGCGCCCGTCAGCGTGAGGCTGCCGGCCGCGACGGAAGAGAGCGTTGGGGCAGTCGTGTCGGGCACGGCGACGGTCGTGAAGGTGCCCGTCGACGTCGAGGAATTGCCGGCCGCGTCCGCGGTGACGATCCGGTAATCGTACGCCGTGTTGCTCGCGAGGCCCGAAATTTCGATGGCGTGCGTGGCGCCGTACGTCGTCAGGGCCGTCGCGGACGATCCGTAGCTCAGCGTCGTCCCGTAATCCACCTCGCTGTTGGCCGCCTCATCGGTGTCCCATGCCACGTAGGCGCCCGTCTGGTTGGCGAGCGCGTTCGCACTCGAGATGGTCGGCGCAGTGGTGTCCGCCGTCGTCGTGAACGTGTCGTCCGCGGACGACGACGTGTTGCCGGAAGCGTCCGTCGAGTTCACGCGGAAATGATACGTCGTGCCGTTGGCGAGGCCCGTGAGCGCCACCGCGTGCGACGTCGCCGTGAAGTCCGTCGCGCTGCCGGCCACGGAGCCGTAGCTGTTCGTCGTCCCGTAGTCGACCGTGCCGTTGGACGCCTCGTCCGTCGTCCACGTCACGGTGGCGCCCGTCAGCGTGAGGCTGCCGGCCGCGACGGAAGAGAGGACGGGCGGCGTCACGTCCGGCGGCGTGAGCGTCGTGAAATTCTCCTCGGAAGACGTCGTCTTGTTCCCGTTCACGTCCGTGGATGACACGGTGAAGTAGTACTTCGTGTTCGACGCCAGGCTGTCGAGCGTGAGGCTGTGCGTGATCGTGTCCGTGGCGTCGCTCGCGGAGAGCGTGTAGTCGCCGCTCGTCGTGCCGTACGCGATGGCGGAATCCGACAGCGTGTCCGTCGTCCAATTGATCGTGACGGACGTCGTGAACACGAGCGTGGAGACCGGCGAGGCGCCGCCCTGGATCACCGGCGCCGTCGCGCTGTTCGTCGTGGTGAACGAATAGTACGCGGGCGAGCCGTTCGCATAGTTCTTGTCCGTCGTCGTCGCCCCGCCGGAGACGGCCGACGACACGTAGAAATAGTACTTCGTGCCGGCCGAGAGTCCCGTGAGCTTCACGTCGTGGCTCGTGGCGGCCGTCGAGGATGTCGCCGTCGAGGAAGTGGCGAACGTCCCGTCGGTCGAATAGACGACGGTGCTGTCCGCGCTCGCGCTGGTGGTCCACGTCACGTGCGCCGACGTATTTTCGACGGAGCCGTAGACCACGTTGCTGATCGTCGCGCCGGCCGGCGTGGCGAACGTGTATCCGCCGCCGCCGTTGTTGGACACGCTGCCCACGCTGCTTACGTTGGTGGAGTTCACATCGTAATAGTACGTCGTGCCGGGCGCGAGGCCCGTGAGGTGGATGACGTGGTGGCCGACGTCCGAATCCTTGTCGAGCAGGGCGCTGTTGGAAACGGTCGTGGAGAAGACGCCCGACGTCGTGGAGTAGCCGACCGCCGAATTGGCGAGGATGTCCGTGTTCCACGTGATGTCCTCGCGCGTCGGATCCACGCTCGTCGCCGTCACGCTGGAAAACGCCGCCGGACCATACGTGCCGCCGCCGCCTTCGCCTCCGTCCACGACGCCGTTGGCGTCGCCGTACACCGCGTTGCCCGTCCACAGGGTGCCGGCGGTGTATGTCGAATAGCGCGACACGTCGCCGTTGGCGGAGACGGTGTCGACGCGGTAGTAGTAGTTCGTGCCGGTAACCGTGGTGTAGTCCACGTAGTAGTTCTGGTCGATGCTGGAGGACGTGCCCACCTGCGTCCACGTGCTTTGGTCCGGCGAGCGGAAGACTTTGTACGATCCGAACGTGCCCGACGTCAGCGTGCCGTCCTTCTTCCAGGCGACGAGCAATCCGTAGCTCGCCGGCGTCATCGTCAAGTTGGAGGCGTCGACGACGATGACGTTCGTCGGCTGATCGGGAATCGTGGCGCTCGTGGCGGACGAGACATTGCCGTAGGCATCCTCGAAGCGCGCGTAGACCGTCGTCGTGGCGGAAGTGCCGATGGAGACCGTCGCGGAGCCGATCGGCGCCCACGAGGATCCGCCGGTGGTGTCCGTCAACGAGTAGGACATGGATACGGCGTGGGAATCCGTCGCGCTGAACGTCAGGCTCGCCGTCGACGAGGCCGAGCCGTCGAGATTGGTGCCGGAGGCGTCGATCTTGACGTTGCCGGCGGTCGGCGCCGCGTTGTCGAGCGTGAAGCTCGTCGTCGCGACGGTGGAATCCTTCACGCCGTCGTTGGCCGTCAACGCCAAGCAATACGTGCCGTCCGCGGATGGAACGTCCGTCTTCGAGTTCCACGTGAAGGTGATGGTGTTCGTGCCGGTGCTCTTCGTAACGATCTTGTACCCCGACGTGTTGCCGATCTGGTACGAGAGCGTGTTGTCGACGGTCGGCGCTCCGCCCGTATCGCTGTACGTCGCCGTCACGGTCGACCCGAGCGTCGCCGCCGACGTGCCGGAAGAGCAATCGCTGCCCGCCTTGTACTGCACCTTCATCTTGGACGAGTCGTAGTCCGTGTCGTTGACACCGACCGACACCGTGACATTGCCACTGCCGTCCGTGGCTTCCGTCGGCGTGGCAAGCGCACTCAGCACCGGCGCGGCATTCACGTACGCCGTGCCGTTGGAGCCGTTTTGGCTACCTCCATCACCGCCCTTAGCTCCACCAGTCACCACAATACTTGAGGCAGTAGCAAACCACGTACCATAATCAGTGTAATTCACATACACTCTCCCTCCGCCTCCGCCACCTCCATAAGCGTTTCCACTTCCACCGGTCGCGGTGAATGCCGTCGGGGTGCCCGTTACGGTATCGGCGCTGACGTAGACGCCGCCTCCCGCGCCGCCGCCGTTAGAACAAAAACCAAGAGTTGACCCAGCATTGGCACTGATAGAGCCGTTTAATGTGATGGTACCGGATGCGTTCAAGATGATCAGACCTCCGCCGGCACCGCCGATACAACGTGAATCGTTGTAAGAGTCTCCACCGCCAGCGGAACCGATTTGAGCCGGTTTAACGGCCGAATCATAAGCAGTACCTCCAATGCCTCCCCCATTTCCGGAATTACCGCCATTTCCACCATGTGCACCGCCACCGCCAGTGCTCGTACCTCCGCCAGGACCATACCCGGTGGTTTGAAGATGACCAGCATAACCCTTCCCATCCACGTTGATCGAACCGCCGGAATCGACGGTGATGTTGGTTGAGGAAATGCTGACTACATGCGTCTGGGACGTGGTGTTGGCCGTGTGCGTGATGGTGCCACTGTTCTTGACTTCGACCGTCGCGACGTTGAGCGGCGCCGTCGCGGTGTAGTAGCTCATCGTGAATGTGGCCGTGTGCGTGCCGTCGCCGACCGTAAGAGAAGTGAGCGTGTCAGCGGCAGAACCGAAAGTATCGCCTTTGCTGACGGTGAGATTGCCGGAGTTCAGCGCGATCGTTGTGGCGCCGGTGGAAAAGGCGACATTCTGCCCGAGCGTCAAGGTGGCGCCTCCAACGGTCAGGGTCGAGCTGACATAGCCGAAGGTGAGGTTGTCGCCGATCGTGAGCGTGCCGCTGGTCAATCCGAGCGTGGAAACCGTGTGGCTTGAAATCGTCGCGCCCGCGTTCAAAGCGAGCGTGCCGCCCACCATGTTGAGCGTCGTCAGTGCGGGACTGAACGTCGATCCGCTCTGCATGGTGAGCGACGAGCTCGTGGACATTTCCAAATCTGTCACGGCAGCGCCGCTTACCGTGGCGCCGGAGGCGGCAGTGATGGTTACGCTGTCCAACGTGAGCGTGCCGGAAACGCCGAAGGCCATGGTGCCTGAGACATTCACCGTCGCACTGCTGCTGCCGCTGAACGGATCCGTATTGTCGATGGTAAGAGTCTTGGCGGAAGGAACGCTATACGTCGCCTTGGTCACGACCATCTTGCCTACGGTCATGGACGACTGCGTGAGTGGCGTCACGACCCCGGCAACCGTGGAACCGTTGGAGACGTAGAGATCAGGATCTCCAGTGCCGTGCTTGATGGCCACCGTGCCGGCGCCGCCGACTTGATATCCCGTACCGGCAGCCGTGGAAATAGAAGAGGCTGAAGACGTGGTGTAATTAATGTACGCGCATCCTCCTCCGCCCCCGCCGCCATTGTTCCCCCATGGATCGGTACTGTAATTTCCTCCCGTTGCCGTAAAGGAAGAGGGGGTTCCTGTCACGGTGTCCGCACTGATATTAACGCCACCACCTGCTCCGCCGCCACCGCCACCACTCGTCGTCGCGGCACCTCCGTTCGCGCTGATAGTGCCATTTATCGTGATAGTGCCTGTGCCGTCAGTTTGATGAATCCTCCACCGTTCCCACCAGAATATTGATAGCCGGCTCCCCCGGCGGATCCAATGGTTTCGGGATTCAAACTATTGCAATATGCTGTCCCTCCAGTCGCACTTGCGTTGGCTCCCGCACCACCGTTTCCCCCATGTCCTCCGCCACCTCCAACACCAAAATATTCGCTTTGGCTTTGATAGCGGATGCCTCCTCCGGATCCGTTGCCATTTGCCACGTTCACTCCCGCATATCCTTTTCCATCGACATTGATGGAACCGCCGGCGTTTTCCGTGATGGTGGCGGCGGAGAAATCCACGATGTACGCCTGTGTGGTCGTGTTGGCCGTGTGCGTCAGCGTGCCGCCGCTGTTGATGGTGAGCGTGCCGGTGATCGTCTGCAGGGTGGCGTTGTTCTGCACGATCGACGCGCTGCTGCCGATCGTGATACTCCCGCCGGTGCCGATGTTGCCCGTCAGCGTAAGCGTGGTCGACGTGAGCGTGAGCGACGAGAAGCTGATCGTCTCGGTCGACGGGATCGTCAGCGTGATCGCGCCGCCGGAGCCGTTGATCACGGCGTCCACGGTGCTCGTCGGCACGCCGTTGTCCCAGTTCGTCGACGTGTTCCAATCGCCGCCGGACGTCGCGCCGATCCAATTCGACGTCGTCGCGGCGCGAACCGGCGCGCCGCGGGCGAACAGGAGAACGGCGGCGAAGAATGCCACGGCAAATACGCTGGCGGCTTTGCGTCCCGAAAACGGCATAGATGGAGAGACGACGTTATAAACGGTTCGATTGTACAACGCGGAGGATTTCGTGAGAAGCGAAGGTTATCCACTGGCGGCCGCGCCGCGACTCCCACAGACCTACTCTTCGCAAGAGCCTGTGCCGAATCTTTCTTCCAGGGACATGCGGATGACGTTTTAGGCGAAAAGGCGGAGGCCGATGCAAGCACCTTTGGCGGTTCTGGCAAAAACCGCCGCCCGATCGGGCGGCGTTCGTCGATCAACCTAAGATTTTTTGGAACGCCTCGCGAAAAACCCGACGCCCGCCGCAAGCAGGCACGCCGCCCACGCGAGCGCGGCGAAGCGCATCGTCTTGCTCTCGCGGGCTTCGACCTCGCGCAACGAACGCGCCACGAGCACGGTACCGGAGCCCGACGGCGACGCGTACGGCGCGACGACCGCCGCAAAGCGTTCCCCGCCCGGCGTCTGCCACGTCACGCGGTCCTCGCCGCGCGCCGCGACGCTCGCAAGCACGCCCGCGGGCGGCGGCGGCGTCTTGCCGTCGATCTGGACATTGGCCGTCAGCGCCTTGCCGGAGGCGTCGAACACTTCCGCAAACGTCGCCAGGCTCGTCTTGGCGTCGATCGTCCCGGGCGGCACCACGCCGGTCGGCGCCGCGCCGCGCCCGAGCGCCGCCGCGATATCTTCCGCAAGCTGGATCTGCGGATCGTTCGCGCCCTGGCGCAGCGCCTGCTGCACGCTGACGGCCACGAGCAGGCACAGCACGCCGGACACGGCGGCCGCGACGAGAAAAGCGCGGATGGAGGAAAAAGTCGACATAGTGATTCCATATTGACGGAAGTCCCGCGGCAAGGCAAACTTTCGTCGTCGGTTCGCCGACGGTCTCTCAAAGGAGAAAAGACATGGACGATCAGCCGCGAGGGGTGCAAATAACCATCAAGGATGGATTGATAACGACGTATGTGAGTCCGGAGGAATGGAAAAGACGCGCAGAAGAGCATGAAAAGGAAGCCGACCGGATTCTCACATTGATGAGATCCTTTCGAACGGACAGCCGGCGTCCGGTTCCTGACTACTCCCCCGACGTCTTCCTGCCTCCGGACGAAGACGACCGTGACGAGGGTGCGCCTCCTTTTCTGCGGATCCGCTGAGATCGTCGCGTTCCCCCTCTGCCGCATCCCCTGAAGCCCCGTGCTTCGCGGACGCGGCACTTTTTTGTGGATCGTGTAACGTGTAGCGTAGGTCGTGGAACGGAAGAACGAGAAAACCCGTGCTTCCGTTCCCAGCTCCCCGCTCTACGTTCTACGTTCTACGCTCTACATTCCCATGCGCTTTCCCACCCGCAAATCCGAAACCGACCGCCGCGCGCTGGCCGAGGAGCCGGACCGTTATCTCACGCCGGACGCCATCGAGCGCTTGAAACGCACGCGCGAGCGGCTGGAGAAGATCGAGCGGCCGGCCGCAAAGCTGGAACTTCAGCGTGCGCAAGAGATGGGCGACCTCTCCGAAAACTTCGGCTATCAGGAGGCCAAGCGAAGATTGCGCGGCATCAATGATCGCCTCATGTCGCTGGACGAACGCCTCGCGCGTGCCATTCCGATCGAGGCGGGCTCCGACGACGGCGCCGTGAAGATCGGCTCCACCGTCACGTTGGAAACCCCCTCCGGCTCCCCTCCTTCGACTTCGCTCAGGACAGGCTTGGCAGGGGGAGAGGCCTCGCCGCGGCGCTTCGTCTTCACCATCCTCGGCTCGCAGGAAACGGATCCGACGCGCGGGCGCATCTCGTACCGCTCGCCGCTGGGCGCCGCGCTCCTGGGCAAGCGCGCGGGCGATACGGCGACCGTGGAAGGCAACGGACGCACCGTGACCTATGCCATCCTCGACGTAACGTAAATGCCTATGTCCCTCGCCGACGACCTCCGCGCCGCCGTGCGCGGCGAAGTCTCCACCGCGCCGGCGGATCTCGACGCCGCCAGCCGCGACGCGAGCCTGTTTCGCGTCGAACCGTCCGTCGTCGTTTCGCCGCTGGACGCCGCCGACCTGCAGGCGCTCGTCAAAGCGGTCGCTCGGGCGCACGAGGCCGACCCGTCCGTCACGCTCACGGCGCGCAGCGCTGGCACGGACATGTCCGGCGGACCGCTCACGCCGTCCGTCGTCGCCTTGATGACGCCGCACTTCGACAAGATCCTGTCGGTCGCGGACGGCGAGGCCGTCGTGCAGCCCGGCGTCTACTACCGCGACTTCGAGAAGGAGGCCGCCAAGACGGGCCAGCTGCTGCCGAGCTACCCGGCCAGCAAGGATTTGTGCACGGTGGGCGGCATGGTCGCCAATGATTCCGGCGGCGAAAAGACGCTGCGCTACGGCAAGACGGAGGATTATGTGAAGCGGCTCAAGGCCGTGCTGGCCGACGGCAGCGCATGCATGTTCGAGCCGTTGGACGCGCAAGGGCTCGCGGCGAAAAAAGCGCTGCGGACGCTCGAGGGCGACATCTACCGCCGGATGGACGAGCTGCTGACGAAAAACGCCGAGCTCATCGCCAAGGCGAAGCCGCGCGTGTCGAAAAACTCGGCCGGCTATCTTTTGTGGAACGTCAAGGACGAGCGGACAGGCGCGTTCGATCTCACGCAGGTGCTCGTCGGCTCGCAGGGCACGCTCGGCCTCGTCACCGAGGCGACGTTCCGGCTCGTGCGCGATCTCCCGCGCTCGCGCATGCTGGTCATTTTCCTGCGCGACCTGAAGCCGCTCGCGGATCTGGTCCAGGCCGTCATGCGCGACGACCCGCCCGAAAGCTTCGAATCCTACGACGACAAGACGCTGGGCGTCGCGCTGCGCTTCCTGCCGGAAGTGATCGCGCACATGGAAGGCAATGCCTTCAAGCTCGCGTTCCAATTCCTGCCGGAGATCGGCATGGTCCTGACTGGCGGCGTGCCGAAGCTCGTGCTGATCGCGGAGTTCACGGCGGCCACGGCGGACGAAGCGCTGGCCAAGGCGAAGGAGGCGCAGCGGCGCGTGGCGCCGTTCGGGCTGCGCACGCGCGTCACGCACAGCGAAGCGCAGGCCGAGAAGTACTGGGAAGTTCGCCGCCAAAGTTTCAACTTGCTGCGCCACCACGTGCGCGGCCTGCGCACGGCGCCGTTCATCGACGACCTCGTCGTGCGTCCCGAGCGCCTGCCCGACTTTTTGCCGCGCCTGAACGCCATCCTCAACGGCTACAAGATGATCTACACGGTGGCGGGCCACGTCGGCGACGGCAACTTCCACATCATCCCGCTCGTCGACGCGCACGACCCGAAGCTGAAGGACGTTATCCGCGATCTGTCCGCGAAGGTGTACGCGCTCGTCAAGGAGTTCGACGGCTCGATCACCGGCGAGCACAACGACGGCCTGATCCGCACGCCGTTTCTCGAGGAGATGTTCGGACCGGACGTCGTGCGCCTGTTCGCCGAGACGAAAAAAACCTGGGATCCGACGGGGCTCTTCAATCCCGGCAAGAAGACGGGCATGACGCTCGACGAAGCCCTCACGCACCTGGACGCGCCGACGGCGTGATCCAAACCTCGCGCGGAGGCTGGCCCGCCGCGCGCGATCCGGCCGCTCACGGGCGGGGTTTGGCATGCGTCCGTCGGCGGCGCGTCCGAAGGACGGCGAAGACGAGCGCAACCGCCGCCAAACTCAAGACGGTCAGGCGCCCCGTCAGCGTGCTGAACGCGGACAGGCTGTCGCCGAAGAGCCAGCCGTACGCGAAATTGACGGCCGTCTCGCCCGCTTCGCCGATCAGGTCGAAGGCCAGAAACGTGCGGAACGGAATGGGCGCCAACGCCGCGAAGGCATTGGCGGCAGGCGTGATGGCCGTGGTGAAACGCGAGACGATGATCGTCGCGCCGGGATGGCGGGCGATCTTCCGCTCCAGCACGTGCACCGCCGGCGCCTGCAGCAGGCTGCCGAGCCCGACGCGCTGCAGGAACGGCCGGCCGTAGCGCCGCACGATGCCGTACCCGGCCAGGTCGCCCGCGACGTTTCCCGCGAACGCGGCGGCGGCCACCCACGGGAAGCTCAAAAATCCCTGCGAGGCGAAAAAGAACGACGCCACCGTGAGCGCGCCCGACGGCAGCGGCGCGGCCAGCGCGGCGGCGAAGACGACGAGAAAAATCGCCGCGTACTTGTACAGCAGCACGAACGACAGCAGCGCCGCGAGCAGCTGGGACATATCACGGGGCGGAAGCCGTCGCGGTCCGCAGCGCCTGCCTCACGCGCATGAGCGCGGCGGCCCCGGTGATCTTGGCGTCCTCGGCGAACTCGTCGATGGACAGGCGCGGATAGCGCGCGTCGGAAATTCCGAGCGCGCTTTTCAAATACGGCGCGTCCAATTTGAACGTGCGGTTCAGGTAATCGAAGGTCATCCACGCTTCGACCCTGTCGACGGACGGCGGACCGACGGCGCCCGTCAAATAGGCGCCCAGACGGAATCGCGGCGTCAGGCGCCGGAATTCCCGCAGGCGGAGGGCGTCACGGACGAGCACGCCCGCCATCGCGAGAAGCGCGGCGGCCAGCGCGGCGGCTAGCGCGATGCGAAGGGCTTTGCGCATATCAGGCGTCCTTGAGCAACTCGTGGAAGCGTTTTTTTACTTCTCGAGCTTCGGATTGATGACGAACTGGCAGTACGCGCGTTCCGGCACCACCGGCTTCCCTTCCTCGTTCAGTTTCTTGATAAACGTTTCCGCCGCGGTTTTCTGTTCCGGCGTCGTGTAGAAAATCACGGATCGATATTGCGTGCCGACGTCGTTTCCCTGCCGGTTCAGGCTGGCCGGGTCATGCGACGCGAAAAACACCGTCAGCAAATCGTCGTACGCGATGACGGACGGATCGAAGACGATTTTGCTCACCTCCGCGTAGCCGGTTTCGCCCGTGCAGACCTGCTCGTACGTTGGATGCGGCACGGTACCGCCCGCATAGCCCGGCATGACGGATCGCACGCCGCGCAGCGATTCGAACACGGCCTCCGTGCACCAGAAGCATCCTCCGCCGAACACCGCGACTTCCTCCTTGGCTGATGTCATAGTCAGTATGGCAGGGATGCACGCGGTTTTTCGAACGCGACCCAATCGCCGAGGAAGGCCAGGAAATCCTCGCGCCGCGGCTCCATCCCGATCTCCAGGATGTGCCGCAGCGGCCGGCTCTCGGGCGTCCACTCGAAATGCCCGCGCACCTCGCCGTCCGCGAAGACGCGCAGATGATATTGCCAATGGATGCCGACCCGCTTGCGCATGCCCAGCACTTCGTCCTTGTCGATCCACGCGACCGCGTGCGCCTCGAACCCGTGGGCAGCGAGATGCGCACACAGGCCGTCGGCCGTGCATCCGTCCGCCAAGCGTCCCAGTGGAAACTCCTGTCGAAAATCGTGGCGCAGGATGCCCAAACGCAGCAGCCCGTCGCGCATCAAGAGAAACGCGGGCGTGCCGCGCGCCCACAGCCAGCATTTGAAACGATCCAGGAAGGACATACGCGCACGGACGCCTCCGTCATGCAAAACCGTTCCAGCCTTTTCAACGTCCCTTGAAGCTGAAGAGATCCTTGAACGCCAGTTTCGCCACGGCGAAGAGGTAGACGATCTCCAGGATGCCGACCGTGTTGACGACGAGCAGGATGACGAACCACCACGGCTGGCCGCGGCGCGAGGCGTGCCAGAGCGCCAGGCCTTTCCAGAACAAGGTCCACAAAACGGCGAGGAGAAGCAGCGGCGCGGCGGCGCGTGCGCCGAAGACGAAAGACGAACCGTACATTCCCGCCTGCCACCAATGGAGCATACGACGATGACGAAGATGGATGAGGATGCCGCCATCCTACTCCCGCTCGGCCGCGGATGCCAGAGACAAAAGACGGCGCCGCGGTAGGGCCGTCCGCGAACCGGCAGCGCGCCGGTACGTGCGAACGCACGAACCTCCCATCCGCGGCCGCCTTCGCCAAACGCGTTCACGCGAGCGAGCGGAGCACTTCTTGCGTGGAGCGCACGCGGCCCAGGCGCGGGAAACACGTGCGCAGCGGAAACGCGTGCTCCTCCGCCGTGCGCGCCGCCATGGCGTCCTCGACGAGCACCTGGTCGAAGCCGAGCTCGTAGGCGAAGCGCGCCGTGCTTTCGACGCCAACGTTTGTGGAAATGCCGCACAGCACGATCGTCTTCACGCCGCGGCGGCGCAGCTGCAGCTCGAGCTCCGTGCCGGTGAACGCGCCCCATTGGCGCTTGGTGATGATGAAATCCGTCGGCGCGATCTCCAACTGCGGCGCAAGCTCCGCCCAATCCGGCGGCAAGCCGCTTCCCCATTTCGTTTCGCCGTCGACGGTCGGCGCCAGGTGGTCCTTCCCGTCCATGGACGGCGCCACGCGCACGAGAAACGCGGGCAGGCCCTTGGCGCGGAAGGCACGCAGGAGCTTCACGGCGTTCGCCAGCACCTCGGCGCCGGAACGCGGTTCCGTCGGCATGCCGAGAATGCCTTTTTGCAGATCGATGATGACGAGGGCTGTCTGCGCGTCGAGAGAGAAATCGGACATACGCGAAGGTCAAGAGACGACGTAATTTTGGAACCCGGGCGTGAGCAGCGCCGTGCCGTCTGGCTTGATGGCATACGCCTCGAAGCCGCGGCGCGCGAGAAAATCCAGCCCCGCCAAACCCATCGCGAACGCCGCCGTCGCAAAGCGGTCGGCCTCGTAGACGTCCGGCGCGATCACGGTGAGGCTGACGAGTTCGTCGAGTTTCTTGCCCGGGTGCAGCGGATCGTAGATGTGCGCGCCGCGGGCGTAGGTGCCGGAGGTCGCGAGGCCTCTCCCGCGCGGCTCGACGATTTTCACGATCTTGTCCGGCTCGAACGGATGGCGGATGCCGAAGCGCCACGGCTTGCCTTCCGCGTTGACGCCCTTGGATTGGATGTCGCCGCCGGCATCCACGGCGTAGTCGTCGAATCCGCGCGCCTCGATGAGCCGCGCCGCGCGCAAGATCATCCATCCTTTCACCAATCCCGACGGATCGATGCCGCCGCCGGGCCGCCGGATGTCGAAAGAGCCGGCGGTCTCCCGCTTCGTCTCCTCGCACAGGCGCAGCACCTCGCGCAGCTCGTCGCTCGCCGTCGCGTCCGTCACGGCCCCGCGATTGTACCGCGATACTTCGCTCCCCTCCTTGTACGTGCTGAACCGCTCGTCGACGGCGCGGAAGAGATCGAACACCGCGTCGAGATCGGCCGCGCCGGCGCGCGGATCGCTGATCTCGACGTTCATCGTCATGCCCATCATGCGTCGGGTGCGTCTCATATTCATCTCTTCTTCATGTGCGCCGCGCATGCTTTTCGTGTATCGTTGCAAGAGCCTGTTCGACATCTTTCTTCCAGGGACATGCGGATGACGTTTTAGGCGAAAAAGGCGAAGGCCGACGAAGCGTAGCCGAAGCTACGGTGAGGAGGCTTGAGACGTTTGCAGCCAAAACGGGGCCGAATGGAGCCGGGAGAAAAGATGTTGAACAGGCTCTAAGATTATGAAGCTTCTTCTCGTGGAAGACAATCCAAAGCTCAGCGCGTCGCTCAAGGAAGGGCTCGAGCGCGAGGGCTACGTGGTCGATCCGCTGTTCGACGGCCCGTCGGCCGAACGGCGCCTGGAGGCGCATCCGGCGACGTACGACGCCGTCGTGCTGGACGTGATGCTGCCCGGCAAGGACGGCATCGCGGTGTGCAAGCGCCTGCGCGAAGAGAACGTCCTCGCGCCCGTCCTCCTGCTGACGGCGCTGGACGCCACGGGCGACCGCGTGCGCGGCCTGGACGCGGGCGCGGACGACTACCTCGTGAAGCCGTTCGCGTTCGACGAGCTGCTCGCCCGCCTGCGCGCGCTCCTGCGCCGGCCCGCCGCCGTGCAGCCGGATCTCGCGTCCGTCGGCCCGCTGGCGATCGACCGGAGGAACCGGGACGCGCGGCTCTCGGGCCGGCCGCTTCCGCTCACGGTGCGCGAATTCGCCGTCCTGGAATATCTCGCGCGCCATCCCGGCCAGACACTTACGCGCGAGCAGATCCTCGACAAGGTCTGGCGGCATGAGTTCGAAGGCTTCAGCAACGTCGTCGATGTGCACGTTAAAAATCTCCGCAAAAAACTCGGAACCTATGGCTCGCATCTCAAAACCGTCCGCGGCGTCGGCTACCGGCTCTCCGTCTGACCTGTTCCGCCGCGCGCGGCTCAAGCTGACCGGCCTGTACGTGCTGGTCATGCTCGTCGTCACGCTGCTGTTCAGCGTCAGCCTGTACGCGAACCTGCGCACGGACCTGCACGAGAGCATCCGCGGTTCGCTGCGCGCCGACGTCGACCAGAAACTCTTCTTCCAGGAGCGCGACAGCGGCATCCTGGAAGATCTGCTGCTCGCGGACGCCGTCGTCCTCGCCATATCGGCCGCCGCCGGCTACGCCTTCGCCGGCTACGCGCTGCGGCCGATCCGCACCGTCCTCGCCAATCAGGAGCAGTTCGCCGCCGACGCCGCGCACGAGCTGCGCACGCCGCTCGCGGTGATGCGGACGCAGGTCGAGGTGCAGCTGCGGGATAAGGAGCCGCTGCCGGCCAAGGCCAGGGCCACGCTGCAGTCCGTCCTGGACGAGGTCAATGGCCTGGCGCGGATGACGGACCACCTGCTCATCCTGGCGCGCGAACACCGCACGGCCCTGCCGCCGGAACGCCTGGAGCCCGTCGACGTCGCCGCCATCGCCGCCCAAACCGCCGCGCGCCTGCGTCCGGCCGCCGACGCCAAGCGCATCGCCTTGGAGATCCTCCCTTCCCCGCCGCTGCGCGTGCGGGCGGAAGAAGCCGGCTTCACGCGCATCCTGGGCAACCTGATGGGCAATGCGGTCAAGTTCGCCGGCGCCGGAGGGCGCGTCTCCGTCTCCTGGTCCGCGGAACCCGGCGGCGAGGCGCGCGTCGTCGTGCGCGACGACGGGCCGGGCATCGCGGAGAAGGACCTGCCGCATGTGTTCGAACGGTTTTACAAGGCGGACCGCGCGCACGGCGGCGGCGGTTCCGGGCTTGGACTCGCCATCGTGAAGCGCTTCGCGGAGCAGTACGGCGGCAGCGTCGGCATCAAAAGCGCGCCCGGAAAAGGCACGGACGTGACGGTGCGGCTGAAGGCGGCGTGACGGAGCCGCCTTTTTTCTTCATCTTCGCTTCATGGGACGAGGATATCCTGCCGGCGTTCGCCTTGATTCATCGCTTCCGCCGTATGTCGCTTCGAAAAAACCTTGTCTCCGGCTCGTTCATCGCGGCGTTCCTCGCGTACGTCTTCGTCTCCAGCGCGCGCACGAGCGCCTTGCCGGCGCTTCCGCCGCCGTCCGCCGTCGCCATGAACGTCCAGGCGCCCACGGCGACGCCGACGGTCCCGCCCGCCTCCGCGCCTTCCGCGTCGTCAACGCCGCCGCCGGCTTCGCCGACGCGGACGCCGTCCGCGGAACAGGCGCCCGCCCCTGCCGCGCCGCGCGCGCAGCCGCGGGGCCGATACAAGGACGGCACCTACGCCGGCGTCAGCGCCGACGCGTATTACGGCACCGTGCAGGTGGCGGCCGTCATCAGCGGCGGCAGACTCGCCGACGTCCGCATCCTGGACTATCCGCAGGACCGCGGCACGTCGCGCATGATCAACCAGCAGGCGATGCCGACCCTCGTGCAGGAAGCGCTGACGGCGCAGAGCGCGCACGTCGACGGCGTCTCCGGCGCGACGGATTCGAGCGGCGCCTTCCGCACGTCGCTGGCCTCCGCGCTCGCGCAGGCGGGGGCGTGATATGTTCTCTCTCCTCGACGCCTTCCTCAACCGGACCACGATGTATCGCCTGGCGCTCTATGAAACCGCCGGCCTGCTTGCGGCGGCCGTGGTGCTGAGCACGGCGGGCGTCCTGCCGTTCTCGCCCGTGGCGCTCGCCGCCACGACGATCCTGCTGCTCCTCTCCTGTTGGTTCGCGAACGCCGCATTCGCCCGGGCGTTCGGCGCGCCGTCGAACCCCGAATCGACGGTCGTCACGGCGCTCATCCTCGCGCTCATCCTCCCGCCGCTCGCGATTCCCGTCCGCCCGGCGTCCATCGGCTTGGCGCTGTGCGCGGGAAGCCTGGCCATGGCCGCGAAGTATCTGCTCGCGATCGATCGGAAACACCTGTTCAACCCGGCCGCCGCCGCGGTCGCCGTCACCGCCGCCGCGCTGAACTTCTCCGCCGACTGGTGGATCGGCACGGCCGCGATGCTGCCGTTCGTGCTCGCCGGCGGCTTCCTCCTCGTGCGCAAGATCCGCCGCTGGACGCTCGTGCTCTCCTTCGCCGCGGCCGCCGTCCTGACGCTCGCGCTCGCCGACCTGCTCGCGGGCGCCGACCCCGCGGCGGGCGTCGGCCGCATGCTCGTCGTCTCGCCGCTGTTCTTCTTCGCCTCCGTCATGCTGACGGAGCCGCTCACGACGCCGCCCACCGCCGCCTGGCAGGCGGCCTACGGCGCCCTGGTCGGCATCCTGTTCGCGCCGACGACGCACCTGGGCCCGCTGTATTTCACGCCGGAGCTGGCGCTGCTCGCGGGCAATGTCTTTTCCTACGCCGTCAGTCCGAAGCGGAAGCTCCGGCTGCGCCTGCGCGACATCCGGCGCGTCGCCGACGGCACCTACGATTTCGTCTTCACGCGGCCCAAGGGATTCGCCTTCCGTCCCGGACAATACCTGGAGTGGACGCTCGCGCACGCGCGGCCGGACCAGCGCGGCAGCCGGCGCTTCTTCACGATCTCGTCCGCGCCGACCGAGGACGAGCTGCGCATGGGCGTGAAGTTCTACCCGGGCGCCAGCACGTACAAGAAGAAGCTCGCGGCGATGGAGGCGGGCGACGTCATCGTGGCCTCCCAGCTCTCCGGCGACTTCACGCTGCCGAGGAATCCGCGGCGCAAGCTCGCCTTCGTCGCCGGCGGCATCGGCATCACCCCGTTTCGCAGCATGGCGAAGACGATGGCGGACCGGCGGGAACGGCGCGACGCGACGCTCCTGTACGCCTGCCGGACGGAGGGCGACATCGCGTACCGCGGCGTGTTCGACGAGGCGAAACGCGTCGGACTGAAGACGGTCTACACGCTGACCGATCCGGCCGGCGTTCCCGCGGACTGGAACGGAAGGACGGGCCGCGTGGACGCGGCGATGATCCGCCGCGAAGTGCCCGATTTCCGCGAGCGCGTGTTCTACGTTTCCGGCACGGCGCGGATGGTCGCGGACGTCGCGCGCGCGCTGAGGTCGATCGGCGTGCCGCGCGCCCGCATCCGCACGGATTATTTCCCGGGGTTCGCCTGATGAGACCTCTGCAAAAGTCCCCCTCACTCGTGATGGCGAGGAGCTGGCACCAACAGTTCCTGTCCCCTTCCGTACGTGGCCCCATAGGCTCCATCCGCCGCACGTTTCCCGTTCCCCTCGGCCCCATGTCGGAGCCTGCCGCACGGCAGGTCGGACGGGCCGGTTTCCAGGCTTTGCCTGGAAAGGACGAGCTTCTGTTGAAGCGAAGCCGGCAAGCTGATGCGTCAGATTCTCTGATCAGCGAAGTCGGCGAGCAAGTTAACGAGTCCAGGCCCGTCCTGCCGTCGCCGTGCGTGCAGGCGGAGACCTGGGGCCGGACGTTTTCTTTCCGCCATTTCTTTGTCGGCGTACAAAGAAATGGCGCCGCCGGAGGCTGGCAGCAAGAAGGACGCGAAACGGATCCTTCGCTGCGCCTGCCCCTGCCTGCCGGCAGGCAGGTGTCGGCAGGCGGGCTCAGGATGACAAAAGAAGGGTTCGGGATGATGCAGAGGGAGGGCTTAACTGCTATTTGATCGTGTGAGCACGATAGCAGAGATCCCTGATGCGAAAACGCCTCCCGCGGGAGGCGTTTTCGCGCGCATCATTTCTTCGCCGGCGCCCAGGGCGTGCCGAGTTTCGGCAGCACGTAGTAGTCCAGGCCGAGCCAGCCCGCCACGCGCCAGGCGAGGATGAGGAACAGCTCGAGCAGGAACAGCAGCGGGTTCGTGCTGACGGTGCCCGCGAACAGGTAGTTCAAATTCATGAACGTGCCGAAGAACGCCGCGATGCCGGTGAAGATGCCGAGGATGAGCGCGACGCCGACGGCCAGCTCGCCGTACGCCACGAGATACGAGAACAGCACCGCGTGCGGCAGGGCGGCGTTCTGGATGAACCAGGCGTACCAGCCGGACACGTCCGGGTGCGCGCCCGACGCCTTCTGCAGCGCGCCGAGCAGATAGCCGTGCACGGCGGCGCCGGCTTGGCCGCCGACCCACGCCGGACTCGTCAGTTTTTCCCAGGCGGCCAGCAGCCACTCCCAGCCGACGTACAGGCGGACGAGGAGCCAGATCCACGCGATGCGCGGATTGGCGAACAGGAACTTCGCGAGCGGCGGCTCGGGAATGTGCGACACGTTGGAACGCGGCATAGAAGAAAGGAAGAGGCCGGTCAGCGGCGCTCTTCAAGATGGGCAAGATGGAAGCTCGCGTAGGAGAGGAACAGGGCGACGACGGCGCCCAGCGCGTTCATCCAGTACGGCAGGACGAAGGAGCCGATCTGCAGGTTCCAGCCGAAGACGAGGCGCGACAGGTGCGCAAGCGCGACGATGCCGAAGATGAACCCGGCCACGTCCAGGAACGCGCGCTCCGACGCCGTCCGCTTTCCCGTGTTGATGTGCCAGCCGTATGTCACGAGGAACCCGATGATGATGGCGTCGAAGACGAGCCACAGCAGCGTATTTTGCACGGTCCAGGTGACGCCGAGGAAGGTGAACGGGATCAGGCCTCGGCTCAGGAACCAGACGCCGACCAGGAAATCGCCGAGCACGAGCCCGGCGGCGAACTTCGCGAGATCGCGAATGACGGATTTGTTCATACACGCATGGTGCGCGAATTAAAAGCGCGTTCATGAGGCCCGTTGCCAAAGAGCTTTCTCGGCATTTCGGATGCCGTTTGAGCCGAGGCTTGTATTTTATCACGGACCGCCGCCTGCCGCCCGCGCCGGCGCCGGACGCGGCGCCCGTTTCGCGGCGGGAACGCCGCGGAGCGATTCCCCCGTCCGGCGGCGCACGAAGCGGCGCCACAGCAGCGGGAAGATCTTTTTGTAGCCGATGATGCTGCCGACGCCGGCGGCGCTTTCGTACGAGCCGGCGAGCGCGTACAGGAACGGGCGCGACAAGAATGCGGGGCCGGCCGCGAAACCGAAGAGCGGGGACGTGAACGAACCCATGGCGATCCCGAAACGCGCCGGATTGATCCCCATCGTTTCCTTTGCGCCGGCCGCATACCGCTTGAGGAACGACGGCTCCCGCAAGCCGTCGAGAATGGCGCGGGTCTCCTTGGAGGCCGCGAATCGCTCGAACGCCTCGCGGTGTTCCCGCACCTCGCCGTCCGAGGCGCCGAGGCGGCGGAACGTTTCCTCCATGGCGGCCCAGACCGCTTCCGGCGTCGCGGACGCATCGAGCCGCGCCGCCGCCCGTTCCACGTCCTTGCGCTGCCGTTCGTCCATCCCGGGATAATACGCGCGCAGCTTCCCCTCCCGCGCCAGGTCCCCGTACTGCTCGGCGAACAGCTTCACCGACAGGACGGACGTCACGGCGGAAAGGAAAACGGCGGCGGTCGAGAACACGGCTCCGGCCGCGCGTTCGCCGACATGCTCGCGCACCGGCCCCACGGCGCCCGCCAGCGCGAACGCGGCGCCGGCGGCGGGGGCGAGCGTCTTGAACCTCCCGCGTATTTCCTCCCATGAAATGCCGGCCCCGCGCAGCGCGGAGATTTCCGCCCATTCGCTCATCAAATCGTCCGACGACGCCGCCAGGAATTTTGCGATGCCGGGGAGGTGGAAGGTGTCTTCCATGACATGCGCGACGGGACCGACGACGGCCATGGCTTTCACGATCGTCTGCGCGCCCTCGGACACGCCGTCCGCGTCGTCGAACAGGAGCTTCCGTTTCGCGTACTCGTCGCCGATGCCCTCGTCGAACCGGCGGTTGATGTCCCGCAGCCGCGCGCGGTCCTCCGGCGACAGCGCCGCCCCGTCCGCTTCGAGGCTCAGGTACAGCGGCGCGAAGCCCGCGATCCGCCGCACGGACGCGTCGAAGTCCGCGGTGCGGACCGCCTCTTCGCCGAACCGCTTGCCGATCAGGCGCCCGCGGAACGCGGCCTTCCGCTCGATCGCGCGCGCGGCGGCGGCGCGGCTTTCGTACCGTTCCCGCACCGCCTTCCTGTCCGACGGCGAGACGACGGGCTGGACGCCTTCGCGCACCAGATCCGGCAGCCACGTGGACACGAAGGCGTGCTGGGATTCCTTCGCGATGTGGCGCACGGACTCCAGCACCGCGGGCGGTGAGGCCGTGCAGGCGACCAGCCGCGGCGCCGCGCCGCGCGCATGCAGGCGCTGCAGGAACGCCGCGTCGTCGGGAAAGGCGGACGCGAGCCACGCGAGCTCGACGGGATCCTTCTTGCCGTCGAAGACGAGCGGCGTGCGCGCGAAATGGTCCGCGAAGAAGGCTCGAAGCTCCGGCCCGGAACCGACTCCCTGCTCCTGCCAGAACGCGCGCCGCGCGTCCAGATCCGCGCGCACGTCCGGCGGCAGCTTGGCGAGCGCCGCCTCCGGCACGTTCAGCAGGCGGTCGAGGGAAAAGGATCTCGCGGCGCCGCCCGCGCCGGCAGCGGCCAGCACGGGCGTCTCCGCCATGGCGTCGCCGGCCGTCTCCGACGTCATCTTGACGTGCGCGAGCGCGTCATCCGGCAGGCCGTCGATCCACGAGGAAAACCGCTTCGCTTCGTCGCGTTCCTCGTTCTCCGCCTCCGCGCGTTCCCGGACGCCTCCCATGGTCTTGCGCCATTTCTGCCGATGGCTTTTCAAGAACGGCGCCGCCGCCTTGACCTTGTCGAGCACGCGCGCGAACGGCCCTTCTTTTTCGTACCCGAGCAGCACGGCCATGTCCTTCGCGTTCAACGCGACGTCCCGCTCATCCGCCATCTCCAGCATCACCTGGGCGCGCGCAAGATCGATGTCCTGTTCGCGCGGCTTCAAAGCGTCGAAGGCGGCCGCGGCGGCGCGTTCCGGCTTGGCGGCGGGAACATGCGCTTCCGGCGAACCAAACGGCTCCGTCATATATAAAGGAGGATGTCAGGCGGGAAGAGCCTGTCTCGAATCTATCTTCCAGGGACATGAGGGATGAACGGATGTTTCTGCCGGAGCGGACATGCGGCGGGGGGAAATCATCTTATCTGGTCGACTTTGATCGTCCCGTCGATGAGGTACAGATCCTGCATGCCGGGATCCTGGACCAATCGGCCGGTGACGGTCGCCGACTGGGGTTCGGTGTAGAGCGTCGGATCGAGCGGAGCCATGCCGCCGTCCACCAACGCATAATACGCGTTGTCCTTGGTTTGCAGTCCTATCGTGCACTCGACGGTGGGATTCTTCCCGGAACGGGGAAGGCAGACGATGGCCCCCTGTTCGGTCACCGGCTGCCCGTCCGTCGCCCCGACGGACGGGACGGTTTCCGGACTCCCCGCGGCCGTCCGCGGACGGTTTGCGGCAAGAGACAGGAGAACCGCGGCGCAGACGGCGGACGCCGCCAGACCCACCATCAGGATCTTTCCTTTTTTCGTCATACGGCGGCCGAGTCCGGCCCTTTATGGCTTCATCATAGCAGATGCGAGGAAAAACCCAAGCGCCAGGACGACGAGGGCGATCTCCGCGTAAAAGACGGCCGGGGCATGGCGCCTGCCCTGCGCGACGAGGTTCAGCCAATGCCGGAAAAAACCGCGGACATCGTTCGGCCTCGTCACCCCGGGATCTTTCAGCGCGAAATACCGTTCGCTGAAGGGGAAAAGCCAGCGCACGCCGCTCACGCCGGAATCGAGGAGAAAATGGCTCCACGAGCCGATCCAAACCATCGCGGCGGCATATCTCCAAAACGCGTCCGGCGCGGCGGCGGCGATCGACAGGGAAAAAACGAGCCAAAGGAGCGGCGCATGCAGGACGGACGCGCGGTGGTTCCCCTTTCGTCCGGAATGCCGGAACGCGCGCTCCTTCCAAAAAAGGAAAAACATGTCCAGATCCGGCGCGAAGGAGGCCGCGACGCCGATGCCGACCAGCCGATCGCGCTGCTCCGCCGATACGAGCGGACGGAGAACATGCAAAAACGCCTCCGCCGCGAGATAGCCGGCCGCGAGATGGCCGAAGGGAAGCATACGATTTGGCAACAGGTCTATTTCTTCGTGAGGTAGAAAAAATCCTTCTGGTACCCGTTCAGATAGCTGGACGACCCGTCCTTGATCCCCGGGACGATCGGCGCGGAAACGTACGCGCCGTTTGAAAATCCGTCGAACACGTTGAAGCGAACCCAGTTGGGATTGATGTCGAGCTGCATGGCGTCCACGGCGCCGGCCGCCTTCAGCGCGCTGGCGAGCGTGGACGGCACGAGCGCGTTGCCGACGGCGAAAAGCAGATTCCCGCCGCTCGTGAGGCCGATGCCGGAGCGCCACGTGTACATGTCGGACGTGATGGTGCGCCCCCACAAGGCGCGATTGGCATCGTCCTGCGTTTCCATCACGCCGTCCTGGATGAGCATCGGGCAGTTTTGGCGCACGAACGCGACGCCGCCGCCGAGCGGCTGTCCTTCGTATTTCAGGATCCGGAGGCGGCCGTCCGCGTACCCGACGAGGGTCGCCAAATCCTTCTTCAGCGGCAGATACACCGTCTTGCCCACGATCATGCCGTATCGCCCGTCGCGGTATTGGAAACCGCCGTCGAACGCCGCGACAAGCGTGCCCTGCGCCTGCACGCTTTTCGGAATCACGCCCGGCCCCGGTTTGCCGGCTTTCCCTCCCGGCTCCACGGTTCCGGCCACGCTCCACAACCGCAGCTTGGACATGTCCATTTGGACGATGGAGACGAAGGCGTACGGGCGCGCCGGATCCGGCCGCACGAACGCGTCCGCCAGGACGACGCGACGGGGGAACAGGCTGAGCGGGATTTGCCGCCACGCCCCCTCTCCGTCCAAAGGCGGATCAAAGGCGGTCGGAACGGTCGACAGCTGCAGCGTCGAGTCTTGCCATGAAGCGGCCAGCGGACCGGCATGGCCCAAGGACGGGGATTTCGGCTTTTCGACGGCGGACATCACCCGATTGATCTGATCCGACGCGTTGAAAAAGAGCTTCTCCAACGCGATCACGTTCGCGTCGCCCAAAAGGGGCCGCAACACGCCGTCCGTAAGATTGGCCGCGGCTTCCGTGTCAAGCTTGATGAACAGCACGGCGCCGGCGAGCGCCAAACAACCCGCCCCCAGCCCCCAGCCGATCGCGCGCTTCCAGGACCGCCGCCGTTTCGCCGCCCGCGCCTGTGCATGCCCGTCGAGTCCTTCCATAGGAGCCAAGAATGCGGCCGCCGGATGAAGATCGAGTGAAGAAAAACGTCGCGCGAACGCGACGTCCATGATAGCATCGCGCCGTGCCGTACGACTATTCCATCATCATCCCCGCCTATAACGAGGCGGGAGGCATTTTCCGGGCCCTGCAGCGCACGGTCGGCGTGTTTCGCGCGCTCGGCCGGCCGTTCGAGCTGATCGTCGTGGACGACGGGTCGACGGACGGCACGGCGCGCATCGCGGAGGACGCCGGGCGGGTCTGGCCGGAAATCCGCCTTTTGAGCCATGCCGGGAATCAGGGAAAGGGCGCGGCGGTCCGCACGGGCGTGCGCGCCGCCGCGGGCGGCGTCATCCTCTTTTTCGACGCCGATCTCGCGACGGATCCCTCCGCCATCCACGATTTCCTGCCCGCGCTGCAAACGGCGGACATCGCCATCGGCACGCGCCGCGACAAGGACTCGGTGATCGTCCGCCGGCAGCCCCTGTACCGCATCCTCGCGGGACGCCTGTTCAATCTCCTGGCCGTGCGGTGGTATCTCGGCTTGCCGTTCGGCGACACGCAGTGCGGGTTCAAGGCCTTTCGCAGGGACGTGCGGCCGCTGTTCGAAGAGTTGAAGGCCGCGGGCTGGAGCTTCGACGTCGAATTCCTGGCCCGCGCGCGCGCCGCCGGACGCCGCATCGCGGAGGTTCCCGTCGCCTGGCGCAACGGCGACGGAAGCCGGCTGCGCCTGCGGCACGCCCTCGGCATCCTGCGCGAATTGCGGCGCGTGAAGCGCCTGCCGTCCGCTACCGGAAAAAGGCGCGGCGTATTTCAAGGACGCGGTCGCTGAACTCCTTCGTCAATTCATGGCGGGGGCGCGGGAGCGCGACGGGATAGACGCGTTCGACCGTGCCGTCCCTCATCAGGACAACGCGATCGGCGAGAGACACGGCCTCTTCGACGAGATGGGAGACCATGACGACCGTGACGTGCGACGCGGACCAGATGCGCAGGAGATCGTTGTGCAGTTCATACGTGGTCTTCGGATCGAGCGCCGAGAAGGGCTCGTCGAGCAGAAGCACTTCCGGCTCGACCGCCAGCGCGCGGGCGATGCCGACGCGCTGCCGCTGTCCGCCCGAAAGTTCGCGCGGCCGTTTCAGGAGGTATGCGCCGAGACCCATCATGTCGGCATATTTCAGGACGTCTTTCTCCAGGACGGCGCCGCGGACGCCTTTCGCCCGAAGCCCGAGGGCGATGTTCTCGGCGACCGAAAGCCAGGGGAACAGGGAGCCGAGCTGGAAAACGAATGAGACGCGGTCGGGTCGGACGACGTTCCCGACGCTCGGCGTTTCCAAACCGGCGATGAGGCGCAAAAGGGTTGATTTGCCGCAGCCGGACGGGCCGATGATGCAGACGAATTCGCCGCGTCCGACGCCAAGCGAAACGTCGCGCAAGGCGACGTCTCCGGTCGGGGAAAACGTCTTTCCGACGCCGGCGAGGCGAATCAGGTCAGTCGAATCTGAAGCGTTCGGCATAATGCAAAAGCCGCTGCCACACGAGAAGGTTCAGCACGGCGATGACCAGAACCAAAACCGCGATGGAGGCGAAGAACACGTCGTCGCGTCCCTGGGAAATGGCATGAACGAGCACGCTGCCGATCCCGAACAGGTCCAAGGCGTCGGACGCGCCCGGAATGTAGGTATGGAGAACCTCCGCGACGATGATGATGTTCCATCCCTGGGCCCAGGCAAGCAGCGATCCCGTCACCAGATACGGCACGACGGACGGAAGAAGCACGCGAAGGAAGTAGGACGCGCCCCGCACGTGGAATATGCTCGCCACGGACTTGATGTCGTTCGGAATGACCTTCAATCCCCCGACGACGCTGAAGACGACGTTCCACAGCATGCTGACGAAGAGAATGAAGACGGTCGACCATCCGTAAAGTCCGAACCTCAGGAAGAACACGATGGCGACGGGAAAGAAGGCCAGGACCGGCACCGACTGGATGATGTCGAAGACGGGCAGCAGCAGGCGTTCCATCAGCGGGCTGCTTTCGACCAGCAGAGCCAGTGGAATGGAGACGGCCATGGCAAGCGCATAGGCGACGCACAAACGCACGAAGGTGTGCAGAAGCGCCATGCCGATATAGGCGAAGGAAGCGTTCGGGGGAAGGATGCTGAGCGATGGCGACGCGTAATTTTTGAACAGGAGGGCGGTGACGAGAATGAGGAGGACCGGAATGAGAAACAACGCGTAAAAGCGCTCCCATGCCGTTACGGGATACCGGAGGACGAGACGTTGGCGGCGGCGCAGCGCACGTTTGGGCTGAGGCATGAAGGGATTCTACCAAATTTCAAAGAGAAAAGCAGCGCCTAAAGACCTCAGAGGTCTCTATTGCCTCGCGTGCGCGGCGAAGGCCGTCCAGAACGCGTCGATGAGCGCCAACGTCTGCTCGTCGACGACCGAGCCTTGCGCACCGATTTTGCGGTCGAAGTCGGCGGCGTAGAATTCCGGCTGGCCCATGATGCGGCAACCGAGGTACAGAAGGATGCCCTTGAGCGCCGTCTGTCCGGCGACCGTGCCCCACGGCCCGCGGGTCGCGCCCATCACGCCGACAGGCTTCTCCGCCCACGGCGACGCGCCGTGCGGCCGCGTCGTCCAGTCGATCGCGTTCTTCAGCACGCCAGGCACGGAGCGCAGGTACTCGGGCGCGGCGATCAGGACGCCGTCGGCGGCGCGAATCCTGTCCTTCAGCGCCTGCGCCGCGGCGGGATAGCGCCCCGCCTCGTCGTCCTGGTTGTACAGCGGGATGCCCTCGAGGCCGGCGATGTCCAGCGCCACTCCTTCCGGCGCGCGTTTCTTGAAGGCTTCAAGCAGCTGACGATTGTACGATTGCGCGCGCAAGCTGCCAACGATGCCGAGAATGGTCATAAAGATTTCTTTTTCGTCCGACGCGCGAGGAGGAATTTCTGCGACCGGCTGAGCGGCTTGTCCGTGCGGTGCATGCAGCCGGGCCAGCAGCACGGCCGGCGCACGCCTTCCTTGAGCTCCGAGCAGACGCGACGGACGTGCTCCTGTCGGACGGCAGGCGTCTTCACGGATTCGGTCCAGCAAATCCACTCGTTGCGCGCGAGCGGCGTGATGTCCTCCCATTTCGCCCGCGCCGCAGG
The DNA here is from genome assembly GCA_021789915.1 of bacterium. Lineage (GTDB taxonomy): Bacteria > Patescibacteriota > Patescibacteriia > UBA9934 > GWF2-40-263 > JAJYIV01. Next base: position 27,512 of record JAJYIV010000017.1, read on the forward strand.
ATCGGCACGCAGCGCCCGGCGCAAATCTGGTGGCACGACGTGGACGACGCCGTCGGAAAGCTTCTTCACGGGCATAGTGCGATCACGGATGATTGAAGAAGCGCAGGTAGAACGCCGCATCGACGAAGAAGAGGATGCCGGCGAA
>JAJYIV010000018.1 GCA_021789915.1 bacterium
AATCATCTGTAACAATTTTGCCGAAGCCTGGTACGCCGTATGCTTGTTGGAGAACTGCATTGAGCGGCGCGGGAATGACGGTGCCCTCGAGAGCCCAGGCGAGTTGCCCAGAGCATTGCGGGGGGGCGGGCTGTGAAAGCGTCGAATTATTGGAACCACCCTGAGCTCTAGGAGTTGCACCGGCGCACGCCCGCGATCCCTGTCGGCGCCCAAGTGTTACTCCGGCGGCAGCCGTTGCGACGAAAAGAGCAACGACAGCGATGGCACTGGCAGCGAAGCGCGCTTTCTGACGAAGGCCCCACTTGGGGATACTCTGCATAAAATTATGGGTTATGGTTTTCATCAGAGTCGAGGACGGAGGGACACGGGTCCGCCTGGTAAGGTCGTTGCTACAGGTACAAGTATAGGAGAAATATGAGTCCATCCATTCCTATCGGAAATCCGCCCGTCACGCAAGCGTGGCTCGGCATCTGGTACGCGCCGCGGGCCGATGAAACGGACCCCGCGGACTTGGCCGACGCGCGGAAGGGCGGATGGAGTGCGTGGCGCACCGTGCCGCCCGATCCCGCCGCGGACCCGTTCGGCTGCGCCGCATCCATTCTTGCAGACGCGCCATCCCAAGCGCGCGTGTATCTTCTCGTTCCCGGCACGCGCTTCGACCGCTTCGGTACGCGCCGCGGACGGGGCGGCGGCTGGTACGACCGTTTTCTCTCGCGCCTGCCGCGCGCCTGGCTGCGCATCGGCGTCGCGACGGACGGACGTCTGGTGGACGCGCCGCTTCTGCGGCAGCCGTGGGACGAGCCGATGGATTGGCTCGTGGAGCGCTAAACGTTCATCCTTTGGCCACCGCGAAGCCCCAGACTTCCCCGGCGCCGGCCGCCTTGAGCGCCGCCGCGGCCGCGTCCATCGTGGCGCCGGTGGTAAACACGTCGTCGCACAGCAGGACGCGCTCCGGCGCGGCAACCCCTCCTGGCCTCCCCTTGGAAAGGGGAGGAATGAATTCGAAGGCGCCGGAAAGGTCCGCGGCGCGGCGTTGCGCGTGCGCGATCTTGGCCTGCGGCGCCGTCTTGCGCACGCGCGCAAGCAGGTCCGCATGCGGAAGGCCGAGGGATGCGGCGGCGGCGCGCGAAACCGTCTCCGCCTGGTTGAATCCGCGCGAGCGCAGGCGCGACGCGTGCAGCGGCACCGGCGTCGAGATCGAGAGGAAGCCGGGGACGCGTCCGGCGGACAGCCGCCCGCCGATCCAGCCGGAAATCACGCCGGCATACGCGGCATCGCCTTGGTATTTCCACCCCGTCAGCATGCGTCGGACGCGCGGGTCGGCGTACGCGAACAGCGCCGTCAGGCCGTCCAGCGCGTGGGTTCGGACGCAGGCGGCGCAGGCGCGGTCCGATCCTTCCGTGCCGCAGAACGGGCAGGCGGCGGGCGGCGGCGCGGGAGCGAACGCGTCCGCGCACGCACGGCACCACACCGTCCCTTCCCTTCCGCAGCCCGCGCAGCGGCGCGGAAAAAGCGCATCCAGGACGAAGGTCCGGATGCGCCTGCCCGCGTCCGCGAGGGTGCCCGTCATTGCCATGTCGCCGAATCGACTTTCCAATCGCCGCCGACCTTGAGCATCGTCAAAACGAGATTCTGGTATTTCACCGTCGGCGTTCCCGTGCCGACCGTCTCCTGGCGCTGCGTGGAAATCGTGATCTTGGCCGTCCCGGCCTTGTCGTCCAGCGCATCCATCGTCGTCGAGACGGCGCGCGTGGTGACGCCGTAGTAGGACGACGCCGGCTTCGAAGACTGGATGACCAGGCGCGTGCGCGCGGCAAAGGCGTCCGTCATGAGCGGAAGGACGTCGGTCAGATTGGCGTAGTCGGCTTCCGTCGAGTAGCTGCCGTACCGTTCGGCGAACAGCTTGCCGACGACCTGCACCGCGGCGGACGCGGGCGGCGCGGCGGCGGGGGCCGATGCGGCGGGCGCGACGGGGGCGGTGGCGGGGGCCGATGCGGATGGCGCATGCGCCGGCGGCGAGGATGCTTTTTTGGCGCCTGGATGCCAGAACAGCGCCAGAAGCACGGCCGCGACGACGACAAGGATCACGACGAGGACGGCGACGAAACGTTTGGGCATAGGAGGAGCTTTTAGCTTTTAGCTGTTAGCCGTTAGCTGTTGGCTTAGGGCGGGGCAAAGAGATGGTGTTCCTTCTGGCTAATAGCTAACAGCCAATGGCTGTTCACGACGCGAACGAACCTTTGATGCGATCGGCTTCCTCCCGTCCATCCGCCGGCCGGCCTTCGCCGGCGAGCAGGGCGGAGGCGGCATCCTCCTGGGCCTGCTGGTTCCCGAGGGCGGCCGCGTCCTCCTCGGCCTCCGCCTCGACGCTTGCCTCTTCCGATTCCCCGCCCGGAACGCGCTCGGTTCCCGGCGGCTTCTGCGGCGTCTTTGGCGGCGGCGCGACCGGGCTGCGCCGCTCCGGCGACGCCCCCGCTTCCCCCTGCGCCTTCTTCCGCTCTTCCTCCAGTTCCAGCAGCTGCTCCGGATTCGTCGTGACGAGGCGGTCCTCCGTGTACGACGCCACGACCTTGATGGCGGCGTGCTTGGGGCCGGCGAAGAAGATGCCCTCGCCGATGCCGGATTCCAGGAGCAGGTATTTCTCCCCGTCCGTCAAATTGAACGTCTTCTGCACCAGGTCCGCCGCCGACGTCGACTGCTTCATCAGGAGCTGGATGGACGAGTTCGTGACGATGGCCTGGCCGTACGGCGAGCGCAGGAAGTCGTTCACGTCCTGCGTGATCGTGGTGACGCCCATGTAGTACTTGCGGCAGCGCTTCACGAGCGCGAAGATGAATTTGGCCGAATCCTCGTTCTGCATCAGCCACCACGCCTCGTCGATCACGAGGATGCGCTTTTTGCGGATGCTGCGCACCACGTTCCAGATGTAGTTGACGATGGTGTAGATGCCGATCGGGCGCAGCTCGTCCTCCAAATCGCGCACGGAAAAGACGACGAGCTGGTTGCTCATCTCGACGTTCGTCGCCGCGTTGAGCAGCCCGGAGAACGTGCCGTCGGTGTACTTGTGGAGCCGCGCCACCAAATCCTCCGCGCCTTCCATGCCCTCCAGCACGTCCTGCAAGTCCTGCAGCACCGGCGGCTCCACGGCGGCCAAATCCTGGGTTTCCGGCGTGATGTCCTTTTTGGCGTACGCCTCGATGAGGGCGCGGTCCAGGATGGAATCCTCCTCCGGCGTGAAGCCGACGACGCCGGCCTCGCCGAGCGGCTTGCCGATCATGATGCGCAGCAGGCCCTTCAGCGTGATGACGGCCGAGCGGATGATGTCGTCGACCTTGGTTTCCTCGCCCACCGCGCGCGGCAGGTCGAACGGGTTCACCTTGGCTTCGGACGCGAGCGACACGTTGATGTAGGTGCCGCCCACGGCGTCGGACAAGTGCTTGTATTCCATCTCCGGGTCGATGACGATGACGTCCGTGCCCATCATGAGCGAACGCAGGATCTCCAGCTTGATGGCGTAGGACTTGCCGGCGCCGGACGTGGCGAAGACGACCGCGTTGGCGTTCTGCAGGCTGAAGCGGTCGAACAGGATGAGCGAGTTGTTGTGGCGGTTGACGCCGTACAGGATGCCGTTGTCGCTCGTGAGGTCCGAACTGATGAACGGAAAGGACGCCGCGATCGGCGACGTGTTCATGTTGTAGGTGATCTGCAGCTCGTCGTTGTCCACCGGCAGCGTGGAATTGAACCCCTGCTCCGCCTGGTAATAGCCCGCCTTGGTGTAGATGAGCTTGGAGCCGAACATCGATTCGACTTCCTGCGTGCGCTTGTCCAGCTCGGTCTCGTCCTTCGCGTAGAGCGTGACGTAGAAGGCGAACTGGAAGAAATGCTCGATGCCCTGCGTCAGGGCGTCGCGCAGGGCCTCGATGTCGCGCAGGGCCGTCTCCTTGATGGGATCGCGCGGCTTGCCCTTCTCGGCGTCGGCGTAGATGCCCGCCTCGAAGATGCCGACGCGCTTCTGCAGCTGCTTCAGGATGATCTCGGCCTTCACCGGATAGAAGAACATGCCGATGTCGACCGTCTTGTTGTAGTTGATGAGCGGCGCGGCCCAACCGAGCCCGATGTGGCGCGGATAGGTGACGATGAACAGCGTGCGCACGTAGACGCCGGACAGGCGCAGGAAGGTCGGCGACACCTCGAAGGACGCCGGCGCGATCAAATCGCGCACGGTGACGACGCCGCGGCGGTAGACGCGCTCCTCCTCGAGCGTCTGGCGCTCGAGGGCGGCCCGGGCCTCGGCCGGCTTCACGGGCGCCGGGGGCCTCGGCGGGGAGGGCGGCGCCGCGCGGTTCAGCTGCGAGATGTCGATGGCCATACCCGGTACTACGACTTGTTCACAAAAACCGTTTTATAAGCCGCGAACGTGAGCCGGCGCGCGGACGACCGCGCGGTACCATTCGTCTTTGAATTCCGCGTTGTCGTGCCGGGCATATCATTCCTCCACGCCGACCTCGGCGGCATTGGTGAGGCGCTCCTCCTCGAACAGGTCCGGGTTGTAGCAATTGTAATACAGCTCGATCAGGCTCTGCGTGTCGAGCCGCGCGGCCTGCAGGCTCATGCTGAGCAGGTCCCCGGCGATCAGGTCCACGCGCCGCCCCAGCTGCTGGCGGCGATCCTCCAGCTGCTTCTCGTTCAGCCGCGCCGCGGACGTCGGCGAGAGCGCCTCCTGCAGGCGGGAGAAAAACCCCTTGCGCTTGTTGGTGATCGGGTCGTACGGCACGACCACGTAGAAACGCTTCTGCATGATCTCCCCGAGCTCCACGAGCTCGCTCACGAACGAGCGGTAATCGTCGATCTGGGCGCGCAGGAGATCGTTCGTCGTGACGCGCTGCTGCTCCGCGAGGGTCTGCAGGTACGCGTCGATGTTCATGCGCCGCGACTGGATGACGATCTGGATCGGGTATTCCAGCGAGTTCAGAAAGGTGATGTAGGCCTGGATGATGGCCTCCTGCTCGTCGACGGACTTGAGCGCGAAATTGATGCTCGACACCAACAGCACGGCGCGCACCGTGCCGTCGTTCAGCACCACCATGTCGTCGCGTATCTCGGCGATGTCCAGGAAACGCTGCGTGGCGGGCCCGGGTTTTGGTTTGGAGGCGGCGGGCATGGATCGGGAACGGTTAGCTATTGGCTGTTAGCTTTTGGCCAGATGAAGGGATGCGTCTCCTTCTGGCTAATGGCCAACAGCCGATGGCTAAAGGCTTCTACTCAGGCACGTACACCCCGCCCGTGTTGACGACGAGCGTCAGTTCCTGCAAACGCGAGCGGTTGATCGGCCCCTTCCGCGCAGGCGCGGACGGCGGGGGCGGCGGGGGCGCCAGCAGGTACGCGCGCAGCTCGGCGTCCGACCGCTGCTTGTCCCACACGCGCAGCCGCGGGCGCTGGAACGTCTGGACGAGGTTCAGCAGGAAAAAATGGAACGGCTGGCCGTTGATCGGGACGAAGGTCAGCACGACACCGACGCAAAACAGCGGGATGCCGATGACGAGGAACCAGACGAACGACAGGAGCTTGAACAGGATGCCGAGCGTCATGAACGTGACGAGCAGCTCGATGAACTGGCGGGCCGTAAGCGGGCCCAGGATCTTGTCCTCGGCGTCGATGAACTGCGGCACCGTGAACTGGTCCATGGGCATGAGGGGAGGCTATTGGCAATTGGCTATTTGCTTTTGGCCAAAAGCCAACAGCCAAAAGCTAAATGCCAGTATATCAAAACCGCAGCCGGCTGTTGAGGTCGACGACGGCCTTCAATTCCAAATCAGACGGAACGTCCGCGCCGGCCGCCCGTTTTTCCCTGAGCATGGCCCCGATGTCCATGCCGCGGGCCATCGCCTCCCGCACGCCGGCGACATACCAGCGGTTCAACGGGGACGACCGCCAGGCTTCCACCGCCGCCAGGCGCTGCTTGTAATCTTCCTTCTCCAGCAAATCGACCTTGTCGATGATTTTTTCGACGGCGGTTTTCGGATCCTTGGAAAGGCGGCGGAATTCCGTCAACGACATGGCTGCCAATTCATCGGCCGGGCCCATGAGGCGCGGCGCCGGCCGGACGTCCTGCATGCGCGGGCGCGCCGCAGGCTTCCCCCCTGCCAAGCCTGTCCTGAGCGAAGTCGAAGGAGAGAGGCTGCCCGCCGTGATTGCCCCCCTGCCAAGGGGGGCTGCCTGCTGGCCGTCCGTTGGCAGGCGGGGGGTATGCGAGGCCGGCGTGGCGGCCTCGACGGCCTGTTTCACCTTGACCGCGTCGATGCGGCGGGCCGCCTGCGTGATCGACGCGGACGGCGAAACGGCGGCGGAGACGCGGGATACGGGCGCGCCGATCGGCTGTGTGGGCGCCTTGCCCGTGAGCTCCGCGTACCGGCGCGCGAGCAGCTGTTCCTCTTTCTGCCGCAAGGCCGCTTCCTCGCGTTCGCGCTCGCGCCCCTTTTCCGCCAGCGCCGTCCTGTCTTGCGCCATCCTCGCGCGCGAAGCGGCCTGCGCCGCGTCGGCGGCCTTCTCTATGCGTTCCATCAGATCCGCCACGGCGCGTCCGGAAAGCCCCAATCCCCCCGCCGCCGCGGGCTTCTCGAGATCCGCCCGCGTGCCGTACGCGTCGCGCACGTCCCGCAGCCGCGCGTCGACGATGTTGGCGAGGCGCTTGCGCTGTTCGGGGTCCGTCAGGCCGGAGGCGGCGACGACCTCATCCGTCAGATGCGGCACGTCGGCCTGCACGGGCGCGGCGATGACTTCGGCCTGCTCGGCCTTGGCGGCGTGCGCCTGAACCTCCGCGGCATCCGCGGGCTCCAAAAGATCCTTCGGCAACGGCGGCGCGGGCCGGGCCGACCGCTTGTCCTCCGCCTGTTTTCGGTTCAAGGCGACAAGCAGGGCCTGCGCGTCCGCACGGGCCGCCTGAAGCGACTCCTCCTTCCACTTTGCCGATGCCGCAAACAGGGCTGCGACATCCGGATCGACGGCTGGCGGGGCGGGCGGCGCAGACGTGCGCCCCCTTGCCAAGCTTTTCCTGAGCGAAGTTGGAGGGGGGGGGCTGTCGGCCGGCATTGCCCCCCTGCCAAGGGGGGCTGCCTGCTGGCCGTCCGTTGGCAGGCGGGGGGTAAATGTGACCGGCGGGAAGTCATTCGCCGCGGGAATCTCGATGCGCTCCACGTCCGCAAAGTCCGCCGGATCCCCGCCCCAGGAACGGATGGCCCCCTCCACGTCGCCGACGACGGGCGCAATGGGAAGAAGAAGCCGGCCGGCGATTTGCACGGCGAGTGCTCGGGCTTTTTCCGATTCCAATTTCAGATCCCGCTCCAGCGTCTGCGGGAGAGTGGCCACGGGAATATCGCCTGTAACGATTCCCTCCACGGCCCGGCGGGGAGCGACTTGATCGCCCGAAGGAAGCCCGACCGCCGTGAGGGCCTGTTCATAGGCATCCATCGCCTCGAAACTGACGAGGAAATCGAGGACGGACGCGGGGAGATCGTTGTACGCGCGAACAGACATGGACGGCGTGGTTTAGGCGGGAGCGGAAGGAGTGCGGCGACGGATCTCGGCTTCCAGCCCAGCAATCCGATCTCGCACGGCCTGCACGGCCTGGGCATCCCCCGTGCCCTGTGCGGCGGCGTCCTCGGCCCGCTCGAGCGTCCGCTGGGCGCGAGCTTGCTCCTGCAACAAATTGTCCAGCTCAGAAACCTGCCTGTTCAGATCATCTATTTCAGCCTGATTTTTCCCAGCCATCGGATTCGCCGGCGTATTGACCGACTGTATTTGCTGAATCCTTGCGCGCAAACGACTGAACGTGTTTTGCACGGCCGCCGTGTCGATGCCGGACGGGGCCGGGGCCGCGGGCGCGGCGGGAGCGGCTTCCGCCTCGGCCGCGGGCGCGGTTTCGGCGACCGCCGGGGCCGGCGTGAGCGGGCGGTTCAATCCGGTCGTCGTCACATACGCCACCAGCCGATCGTATTTTTTCTGTTCCTTTTCGTCGTTCAACGTATCCCGGCTCGCGGTTTGCAGCACGCCGAGCAGCGATTCCATCGACGATTGTAGATTCCTCTTGGTCACATCGTCCGTCTGCGGATCACGGGATTTACGAACCATGGCCTGCAGGTTTTTCTCCGTGACCGACGCCGCCAAAGCGCTGGCGGCGTCATTGTTGCCTCCGTTTGCGCCAAGCTGCGTCGAAACGGACGCGATGACTTCCGGATTCCGACGGATCTTTTCGACGAAATCCTTCTCGTCGAGGTCGCTCGCAAACGAGCCGTCATCCCGAACCAAGCTGGTGATCGGCTGTTTTGCCGCAAGATTGTTCATCGCGAGCGCCGCCTTCCCTCCGAACTTGCCCAGGCGCGCCGCTTCGTACATGTTCAGCGGCTTGCCGTCTTTATCCACTTCCCCGCTCTCTTCCTGCTTCATCCGAGCGGCGAGCTGATCCATGAATTCCGTCGCGCCAGCCTTGTTGATCGCGTCGAAGTTCACTTTCTTCATTTTGTCCGGATCCTTGGCCAAGCTGGAAACGTCGAAGTTCCCTTTATCGTCCTTCAGGAAGACGTGGGGGTTCTCCTCTTTGAAATCCTTAAAGGAGGCTTTCCACTTTTCATCGCCGCCGAACTTCTTGACCATGTCCTGATCGTACGCCTGCAGCAGGTCGCCTACGTTGACGCCCGCATCCTCCATCTTCTTGCGATAGTCCTTGTCGTCCACGGCTTTCTTGAGGTTGCCGAGAATCGCTTCTTCATTGCCCGTGAAACGTGTCGATTTCTTTCCGCCCTTGGAATAATCCGCCGCCTCCCGCATGAAGCGCATTTTCTGCTCGTCCGAAACGAACGCCTTGGCAGCGCTTTCCGCCCGCTTCGCAAGAACCCCTTCCGATTCGCGCTTGGTGGTCTCCGCCTGCTCCGCCATCTTGCCAAGGCCTCCCGAGATGGCGGTGCCGCCCAGAACGCCTGGGATATATTGCGCCGCCCCCTGGGCGCCGCGCAGCAGCGTCCCGCGGTTCACAAGGAGGCCGCGCGAGCCGACAAGCGGAATGCGCGAGCCGAGGCCGCCGCCGAAGTTCTTGGCCCCCGCGCCTACGCCGAGGAAATTGAGCGGCGCCATGGCCGTCCCTTTGGCGAAGCTTTGCGCCTTGCCCAGCGCCTTCTGCACGATGCCGCCGGCGGCCGCCTGGCAGAAATTGTTCGCCGTCTGGAAGCCCGCCCACAGGATGGCGAGGGCGATGATGAAGCTCGTCAGGCGGCCGGGTTCGAAGATCTGGTTCAGGATGCCGGAATCGACGGGGGGCGCGTTGAATCCTTCCGTCGCGGCGATATTCCCCGCCCCGGCGACGGACAAGGCAAGCCACAGGAAAAACGTCAGCACCGGCCCGATGACGAGAAAGCACTTGAAATTGTCCCACCACTGGCTGTAGGCATTGCTTTCGATGATGCCCTTGGCCGAGCCGACGAACCAGGCGAGCGGCGCGATGACGATGAGCACCCACAGCATGACGATCCGGAAAACCAAGATGACCAGAAGAGCCACGAGGGCGCCCAGCACGATGAGGAACATGACGGTCGCGCCGACACCCGCGCCGAAATAGCCGGCAATGTCTGGAACCGATTTCACATCAGTCTTCGACGCGCTTGACGCTGCGAAGCCGACGACGCTCGTCAAACCGAAGGCGGAGATGAAGTTGCCGCCCGCAATGTCCTTGATGGCATTGGCGAAGGTCAGGGTGAACACCTGGCTCGCGTCGATCGCCAGCCCGCACAGCGTCTTGCTGAAATTGATGATGATGGCCCACTTGAGGATGTTCGGAACCTGCTGGCGCCAGTTGAACTTGTGGTAGCCGATGATGGTGCCGAAGGCGATCGCGATGAGCAGGATCACGTAGAACATGTTGATCGCGTCGCGCACGATGGCCCAGCCGCTTGAGACGACCTGCGAGGTGGTGAAGTGGTTGTACACGATCACGGTGACCATGACGCTGATGAGGACGTCGATGACCTTGCCGATCCAAAGCGCCAGCGTAAAGAAAATGCCGCCGAACAGCAGGAGGATCCGGTCGAGCGTGGTCGTCTTGTCCGTTGAAGGATCCGCGGCTGGTTTATTGTTGGCGGATGTACCGTTACTATTCGCCGCGGAACCGGACGCCCCCGTGCCGCTCTGGTTCTGTGTGGTGCTCTGGTTCTTCGGAACGCATTGGCCGGTATTTGTGTCGCAAGTCGTCCCTGGGGCGCAGCTCACAGAGCACTCGATGGGCTGAGTGGCGGCCCGCACAGCTGGCCGACCGAAGGCAAATGTCAACGCCAGCGCCATGATCGCAAACAGCGCAAAATGCGCGGTGCGCCGCCAGGCGTTCGCGTGCTTTCGTCCTTCCGGCCGCTGCCTGTCCATAGACAGGCGAATTATAGCACAGGCGGCAATCGCGGGAATCATCAAATTTCAAATCAAAAGATCAAAGATTCAAATAACCGAAGAAAGATGCAAGATCAACATGAAGAATCAGGAACATTTTTGAATCTTTCATCTTTTGTCCCCTTTTGCCCGTTTAAGAGAAAACCCCGTGACAGCAGGACGCCGTCACGGGGACGAGACTACGGAACCGTCACTTCGAGATCGCAGCCGGGCGTTCCCGTCGCATGATTGACGGGCTGCACCGGCAGCGCCGGGCCGTCATCGACGCGGGCCGTAACCGTCCCTTGGACGGCGGCATGCGCCGCGTCCACGCCGACGCAGGACCAGCTGACGGCGCCGCCGACCGCGTATTGCACGGAGAAGCGGAAGGTGTCGCCGGACGCCGCGCCCGGCGCGATGAACGCCACAGCATCGACGCCGGATTTCTGGATGAGCTCCTGCCACGGCAGCTTGTAGCTGCCGTCGGCGCCGCGCCATTCGCCGGCGAGCGTCGTCACGTCCGGTACCATGCCGGCGGGAGCCTGCCAGCGCACCCGCAGGATGCGCTGGGCGGACGGCGGGACATCGTTCCCCGCGCCGTTCCCGTTTTGGTCTTGCGCCGCCGGAGGACTCCCGGCATCCGCGTCGGTTCCGCCGGAGGATTCCACGTCGGTCGGCGCAGCGCTTCCCGCGTCCTCGGGCGGAGGCGCGGCGTCCGACGCCGCCGGCCCGGCCGGCCATGATGCGCCACAGGAGGGCAGCGTCTTCTCCGACAGGCACAGAGTGCCCGCCGCGCAATCGCCGACGTCGGCAAACAGCGCACGCAGCGTGCCCTGCTCCAGCGGGACGGGCGCGAGGGCGCCGTAGCCCATGAAGCGGCGCGTGTCGGCATCCAGGAAGGCGAACGCCTTCCGGTCGGACACGACGTACGCCGTATCGCCTTCCGACGCCACCGTCCCGTCGCGCAGCGCCGCATAGCCGGGCCGCGACGGATAGGAGGCGAACAAGGACGCGTCGAAGGCCGGCGCATCGGCGAGGCCGACATCTCCGGCGCCGGAGACGCCCCAGGACGCGAGTACGTCTTCCCACGCTTCCGGACGCACGAGCTGGCGCCACCGCAGCGGATCGTCCGCCGCACCGACGAACAGCCAGAGGGCGCCGTTGGAAGAGAACGCGGCTTGCGCGTCGCCCGGCTGCGTGAGCGCATCGCCGAGCGGATAGCATGACAGCTCGTCGCGCGACACGGTAAGCACCGTCGCGGACGGAGCGCCGAAACTTTCCCGCGCCGCCGCGGACGCCGGCCGGCGCCGGCCCTGTTCGAGCACATACGCCTGCGAATCGAGCGGCGTCTTGATCCACGTGCCGTTCGGATGCCACAGGTTTCGCGGCAAATCGGCGTCGTAGCCGGTCGTCCCGTCCGAGCAGGCGGCCGTCGCCAAGGGCTGCCGCGTGCCGTTCGGCGCCGAAGCGTAGAACGAATACGGCATGGGGACGCCGTCGGACGCGGGCCGCGACGCGTCGCCCGCGTGCAGGCCGAAGAGCAGGCGATCATGATCGCATGACCCTTCGCAGGTGGCGGTTGCAAGCAGCTCGCCCGCGGCGACCGGCTCGCCGCTGCGCACGAAGACTTGGTCCAGCTGGGAGAGCACGACGTAGAAGCCGTCGCCCAGATCGATGTTCACGTGGCGGCGGTAGGCGTCGACGCCGTCGTGGACGTACGCCGTCCCGAGCGCCGGGGCGTACACTTCCTGCCCGTCGCCCCCTTCGGGAAAGAGGAAGGCGGGATCGGAGCCGGAAGGCAGCGTGTCCTGCGCGCACCACAGCCGCGCCCCCTCGGGGCGCGGCACGCGCAGCGCGTCAACGGGCGCGGCGGGCGGCGGCGCGTGCGCGTCCTTGAGCAGGTCGTTGGCGCAGTTGGCGTCGAGCAGAAAGGCGAAGAACGCGAGCACGGGAAGGAACCTTGTGCGGAACATGACGGACTCCTCGGCGCCCTTGGCGCCTTGGAACGGGGAACGAGACGGAACGATCCCTATTGATCGGCCGCCTCCCGCATGCCGCTAGATCTCACGGCATGCCGCAGGCAGCCCACGCGGGCGCGCCGGCGAGCGCTCAAAGGCCTCCCCCGTTACGCCTTCGAACGCTTCGCCGCGATCGCGTATGGCCCGTCATCCGCATTGCCGAGTCGCGGCGCATCACCCGCATTGCTTCCGCGCGCCGATCGTCGTACAGGACAGGTGGTCGGGCCCGCCTTCGTCTTGCGATCTGCGGATACTTCATCAGAAAATCGCCTGTTTGTCAATCGTTTTTGCGCTGAACAAAGCTGATAATCCGTTTTCGGTCGCCGACGCATTCATGACAAAACCGGCCTTTGGCGGGCCGGTTCTCTGTCGGCGGTCGCCGACAAAACGGTGGGGATAACTTTACCCTATCTTGTCCTTTTTCATCCACGGGATCAGCACCTCCGGAACGAGAATGGTGCCGTCCTCCTGCTGGTAATTTTCCAAAATCGCCGCAAGCGTGCGGCCGGCGAAGGCCGTCGCGTCGTTGGTGTGCGCGAATTCGCTCTTGCCGTCGGCGCGTTTCACCTTGGTGGCCAGGCGGCGGGCCTGGTAATCCGTCATCAGGTCGGCCGAGTGCGTCTCGCGATACTTGCCCTGCCCGGGCATCCACGTCTCGATGTCCAAATGGCGCGCGTCCGGGTCGCCCTGGTCGCCCGTGCAGGTCATCACGACCTGGTACGGCAGTCCGAGCGAAGCCGTGAGATGCTCTTGGATGGCGACGAGGAAATTCTGCTCGGCCAGGCTTTGGTCCGCCGTCGTGAAGGATTCCATCTCCATCTTTTCGAATTGATGGAGGCGGATCATGCCTTTCACGTCCTTGCCGTAGCTGCCGGCTTCGCGGCGGAGCGCGGACGTCATGGCCACGTAGCGCAGCGGCAGCTGGTCCTCCTTGAGCGTTTCGTCCATGTGCAAGGGCCCGAGCGTGTGTTCCGCGCTGCCGATGAGGAACAAATCGTCGCTCGGGATGTGATAACGCTCCTCGCGCGGCTCCAGGCGCGCCATGCGCTGGAAGACGTCGGGCTTGATCATGAGCGGCGGCACGACGGGCAGAAACGGCTTGGGCGAGACGGCCAATCCCGCGCGCTCGATGATTTCCTTGAGCGCCGACTCGCTGGTGAGGATGGAAAGCAGGTACTGGAACACGGCGTTTTGCAGCAGGACGAGATCGCCTTTGAGGTAGGCGAAGCGCGCGCCGGCGACGTCCGCGCCGCGCTTCATGTCGAGCAATCCGAGGGCTTCCGCCAGTTCCCAATGCTCCTTGGGCTGAAAGGAAAATGCTTTCGGCTCGCCGACCTTGCGCAGCACGACGTTCTCGGAATCGTCCTTGCCGACCGGCGTGTCTTCCGACGGCGGATTGGGGATCTTTAAAAGAATAGGGGTGAGCAACGCTTGTGTTGTCGCAAGAGCTATTTCAACGTCAGTTGCTTCCTGCTTGAGGCGCTTCCCCGCCTCGATGTCCTTGGCCTTGGCCGCCGCGTTGCGGGATTGGTTTATGTCGTCCAGCTTCCCCGCAAGTTCGCGGCGCTTAGCGTCCAGCGCCACAGCGATATCAATATCCACCGACGCGTTTTTCACGCGGCAGACTTCCTTGAGATATTCAGGGCGTTCGCGCAGCAGTTTCAGGTCGATCATAAGAGAATACACGATGCGGCCAGTGTGCCCCGCCGCCGGCGTTTAGGCAAGAAAAGAGGGAGTGCCGAATCGCGGCTGTCGCCCCAGTCGATGACGATGCGGCGCAGGGGGTGGTCAAAAATCACTCCATTTCGTGTTGTTCTTTTTTCAACGCTTATATATTTCGCACAACGTCTGCAGCATTCACGAGAAAGATGTCGAACACAGGGCATTCCCGCCAGAGTTCACGAAGCTTGCGACGAAGCTTCTGATGAGCGGGATATCCAATGTCAGGGCTTGTTATCACCGAAGAAAATTCAGGCTCGTTCAGAAGAACGGTCAAGGATTCCTTCAGCTGATCCGTCTGTTCCGCGGAAAGACCGAGTCGAACGCACTCGTCCCAAAAATACCGAAGAAACTGAAGGTGAAATATTTCATGGGCCATGACGGTCACTTGATGCTCCGTATCGGCAAAGGCGTCCACCATGAACCAGGACGCGCGGACATCGTACGGACAAAGCGACGCCGTCGTGAGCTGGGCGGAAAACGTGTCTGAACAGATCGGACGTCCTGTGAGCTTTTCGAGCGCGGCAAAGTACGTTTCTTCCACCTCGGACCATCTTTTCACAAGAGCTGAAAGCGCAGACGTGAAGGTTCCTTGCAATTTCGTATTTTTGTGCAGCCATTCTCCGACGAGCGGTTGAATCTCTTCTGCAGGGCCACTCCAATCAACTCCCGGAACGACGCCGAGAAACCCGCGCTCTTTTTCAATGGAAATCCCAAAAGACGTATCCCTCTTCTTTGCGATGCGAACCCAATTTTTCGCGTCTGCATCGACCGAGTACGAGATGTCGACATGAGGCATAGGTTTCTTCGCATCCCTTCCGATTTTCGTGCGATTTAAAACACTATCATTTTCTATAGTGCTCACACTATGAAACTGCAGTTAAGCCGAAAATGCGATAGGGAAACGACGTCGCTTTCAGATAGTGATGAACTCGTCCGTCGCCTTGTCGATGTCCGGAATGGAAAAAGCCCCTTCGCCGGCGCCGATATCAAGCAGGCGCGCCTTGCCGGTAAATCGAAACTCGTGAAGGATTTTTTCCAGAAGGATCTCTTTTTCGGTCCCCATCGAGAGGAATTTCCGAAATGAACGGGCGTATGCGCCGGCGGCCTCAGGACCGGTCGAGGATTTCGCGGCGCATGCGGAGGGATTCTTCATATTTGGCTTCCCAATCGCCGATCTTGGATTTAAGGTATTCCAGTTTCCGTTCACTCGCCGCCTCGAGATCGATGTTGTAGCCGTTGCAGACATCAAACAGGCTAAAAAGGACGTCGGCACATTCTTCACCGAGATGGACGGGGTCTGCCGAGCCGTAAATTTCCCATTCCATAATGCACTTGCAGAGTTCTCCCACCTCTTCCTGTAGTCCCAGAACCGTACCGATCCGAGGATGACGGATTTTTTGATAAAGCGTGTTGAGGTACTGCTGCGTTTGGGCAACTTGCATAAAAATATGTTTACATTGGTTTCTTGCAACAAGATACAGGTGTAGGAAGGAGGCGGTGACGTGCTTGTCGCCCTGGCCTCATTCTTTTACGGCCCTCAAAGTAAATATGTGATGGGCATGGTGGTGTTCCTCTTCAAAAACAATTTCATCCTGAAAGGTAAATGCTCCGACATTTTTTCTCACAAGATCAAAGAACCATTCCGTATGAAGATTCGTTCTCTTTTTGACCACGGGATCGTCCGTATGAAAATCTTTTATCTGAAAGACCCCTTTTCGTTTCAAGTGAACGAGAAAGTTCGGAAGTTTCTTTTCAATGACTTCTCGCGTGTTAAAGCAAAGCGAAAAGTTCGCATAGATAATATCAAAGTCTCCCTCCGGCGACATATCGAAGAAATCGCCCTCCATGGCGGTGACGTGGCTCGCTGGTCGACCAATAATCTTCTTATCTATTGCCACGACATCCCCGACCAATGTATTGGCCTCCGTAAGGTCGCCACACCCCAAATCCAATATCCGCATAGAAAGAAAAGCGGGGGACATTTTAACATTCTTCCGAACGAGTCAAGAAATTTCCGGACTCTCCCGCGGGCAGCGGATTGTTCGGCTCGCTCGAAAGTTTCGTCGAATCGCGGCTGTCGCCCCAGTCGATGACGATGCGGCGGAGGGGCACGAACAAAAAATCCGGACGGAGAGAACGCGCGAGTGTGCGTATCCTCTTCGTCCGGCTTGCTACTCCGGCGTGGCCGTCTGGACACCTGAGTGCCCAGGATCTCCTTCGAAGGTTACCGGTCCAGAGATCACGCCGACCGTGGAGATCGTCCCGGTCCAGGTACCGGGTTGAGAGGGGGTGGCGTTGTAGTTGATGAAATTGAGAGTGAAACTCATTCTCAACAACTGAGCCCCTTTTTTCAGAGAGGGCGGAGTCGCCGCGAAGAATGACTGGAGATCGGGCGAGAACAGCCCCACAGCCGGCTGCAGCAATGGATTGCCCGAAGCGTCTTCCGTGGCGATGCCCGTGTAGAAGTGCTTTTGCAACGAGCCAGAGCAACCCTCCTGGCACTCGCCGGTGATCGAGTAGAGTACCGGATCCTGCACGCTCCCGATCACGATGTCACTGTATGACGCCGGTGTCACCGCCGTCTCGGGCGGATCGCTCGGGTGCAAGTACTGCGGCGGGAAGAGCTTGCCGCTGACCGTCGGCTGCAGGTCGACTTGGTCGGCTTTGTTGCAGAACCCATGCGACGGTAGAATGGTGTCCTATGAAGAAACAAGGAGGAAGGGAGGTCGCTCAACCGAAGAAGAAAACAAAGGCCGCGTACCACGTCACCAATTGGCACGCGTACGATAAGGCGCTGGTTTCCCGTGGATCCATGGACGTGTGGATGGACAAGGAGACGATCGCGTCCTGGCATGAAGAGAAGACGTCTGGTCCAAAAGGGGGAAGGCCCCGCACATACTCGGACGCCGCCATGCTTTGCACGGCTACGCTCCGGAAACTCTTCCGCCTGCCGCTGCGCGCGACGGAAGGCCTGATCGCATCCCTGCTGTCCTTGGCCGGTTCCTTGGCCAAGGCGCCTGATTTCTCGACCATGTCGCGCCGGATGAAAGATTTGCCCGTCTCCCTGGCAAAACGCACGAAGGAAAAGACCGTCATCGTCGTCGACTCGACCGGGGTGAAGGTCTATGGCGAGGGAGAATGGAAGGTGCGCCAGCACGGTGCCGGCAAGCGCCGAACATGGAAGAAGCTTCATGTCGGCATCGGGGAAGATGGAGAGATCCGGGTTTCGGAGATCACAGACGGCAACGTCCACGACGGAGACGTCGCAAAGACCTTGCTCGCCCAGGAAGATCCTGGCACGAAAATCATCGCCTTTCACGGGGACGGCGCGTACGACCAAGCAAAGATCTACGACGAGCTGGTTCGGCGGTCGGTTCCCGCGATCCTCATCCCCCCAAGGGAAGACGCGAGGATATGGATCCATGGTAACCGAAGGGACGTCCCGCCGCACCCGAGGGACAAGAACCTCCGGCGGATACGGGAACATGGCCGGAAGGCGTGGAAAATCCTGTCCGGCTATCATCTCCGCTCGCTCGTCGAGAACACGATGTTTCGTTTCAAAACCATCCTCGGCGACAAAGTCGCCTCAAGGAACACGGCAAACCAAACAACCGAGCTGACGCTCGGTTGTCGGATTCTCAATGTCATGTTCCGCCTCGGAATGCCCGTGAGCGTCCCTGTCGTCGCCTAACCATTCACACAAACAAACCCATGTTTGTCTTCGCGGATGGTTGTGCAACAAAGCCGACTTGGTCCGTCGAGGTCGTCTTGACGGTGCAGGACGACGCATTCACGCAGTCCGTCTGGCCCTTGGCGAACGCCACGCCGCAAGCGTGGTCGTTCAGGCAGTCCTTGACCGTCTCGGACGACGTGATATTGCCGTCGCCGTCCATCGTCACGACGGAGAAGCTCTCCGCCGCGCCTTCGTCGCTCGGCATCTGGTACGTCGCCGAGTAAACGGTCTTGCTGCCGCCGTCGGACCCGCCGTCCGCCTTGCACGCGCTGCCGGCGCAGCCGGCGTCGCCGTTGCCGCCGTCGGTTCCGTGCGGCGGGGGGCCGCAAGCGACCGTACCGAGAACCATGGCGAGCGCAACGCCCGCCACGCCGAACGTTTTCGCCGTCATGGCTTTCTCCTGGGGAAACCCGTGGCATCACGGGCGTGTGAAAGAGCGTGCTTCTGGCGACATTTAAAGCACGTTTTTGAGGTTTCGTCAATGTCCGTACGAAAAAACGGCCGAAAAACGGCCGTTTTTTCTTTTGTCATCTGCTACTTCGGCGGATGCACCACGACGTATCCCCCGAAATTCACCCACGGGTTGTCTTCCGTAAGAGTGGGGACAGAATCGAGAGCCTTACATCGATGGGTTTCATCACTATATATCTGGCTGCTCGGACAATTGTTGATATCGCACTCCTGGCCGTAGCAACCGTTCTTGTGATCGGAGCACGTCCCCGTGCACCAGCCCCAGTTGTCGGTGAGGGAAATACGCGGAACGAAGACACACGCGCCGTCGGCCACCGTGCCGTCCGGCAGGGTGCCGCCCGTGCAGGGGGAGTTCACCACCTTGCCGTTTTCGATCTTGCACGTGCGCACGCCGCCGTTCGGGCCGGCGGTCTGGAGCATCTGCAGGATGGTGCTGGAACAGACGTAGTCGTGGTCGAAGGCGATGTACGAAGGATCGCAGGCATTGCTGGACGTGCCGAAACTGTACGTGTCGTCGAGCGAGACGCCCGAATCCGGCGTCGCGAGGGCCGGCGTCAGCGCGGTGTTGTTGCAGATGGGCTGGCTCGTGCCCGTCAAACCGCGGTGGTTCTGATAGAAGTTGTCGGGGGCGTCGGAGCCGTTGACGGTTCCGGACTCTCCCGCGGGCAGCGGATTGTTCGGCTCGCTCGGAAGTTTCGTCGAATCGCGGCTGTCGCCCCAGTCGATGACGACGCGGCGCAGGGGCATCTGGTTCTTGTCGGCGAACGCGTAGAAGGAGGCGGTGACGTGCTTATCGCCTTCGCTGCCGAGGATGGGGCCGGAGATCCGGTGGTTCACGGTGAACATGTCGTCGTACTTCGTCGGGTCGCTGATCTTCATCAGCGCCGGATCGCCTTCGATGCACGCGCCGTTCGTGCACTGGCCGACTGGACGGACGACCGGGGGGGTGGGCGCCACGGGAGTAACGGAGCTGTTTCCCGCGACGGCGTCTTTATCTCCGGTCTGCACTTCATTCCACGTCGGAGGATTGGCAGCGGAACCATACCCCGTCCCTTTTTTCCATTCGCCGAATGTTGCGAAGGAACTGGCAAAAACTTGCTTGAGACGGTCGATGGCGGCATCAACCGTTTCAGGACTCTCCGGGATCGTGGATGATCCCAACCCTCCGTAAAATTCTCCGTTGTACAACGCGTAAGCAACGGGCGAAGTGTATGAAGGATACATGTACGGTGTAAAACCGTCGGGACATTTTCCGTCAGTTGGATTCACCAGAGTGAACGTAAAGGAGCCGTTCTCGGCTTTGAAGCATTCCGGCACCGTCTCTTGGATATTTTTAAAGCCCGTCGGCTCGGAAGCTTCTCCAAAAATCTTGCCATTTCCTGGGAACGTGGCGGGAAAATCTGCATTCGGTGGTCCATCTACGCCATTCGGCGTAGACATTGAGTAGACGGGCTTCGCGTCCGTCCACACGCGATCCGTCCAGTCCTGATTGTAGTGTCCAATTCCAACCATGTCCGCTGTTTTGGGAAGAGAGCCGACAGATGTCTGAACTATACTATTGCATGCGAGGTAGGGACATTGGTAGAAGTAATCCGTCCCTGCACCCGGTGGCAAAGGGAGGGAGCAGTGGTCGGAGGGCCAAGAAGTTGCTTCTTCTTTCGTGAAATCCCCTCCGGCTTTGTTGTTATCGGAAGCGAAAGAAACATTGGATGTTTGGCCACGCCATACACAGTCGTGAAGATCCTCCCAAACACTCGCCAAAACACCTATGTGCCCACTGTAAATTACCATGATGGAGGTGCTGTTTGCAGTTTTTTTCTCGGCGAGAGTGGTGTTTCCATCCGAAGACGTAATCGGAAGATTAGGCATTGTACAATCGGATCCTGCCACATGATCTACGTTGTTCGTTTTGTCGACTATCGTATTGGCATGTTTGCCTTGTTCCGGAACGCAGAAATACGGATACCCGTCACTTGAGAAGAAACCTGTGGAACCACAGTAATTGTCATATCGATCCTTGTCGTCAAAGAAGACGGCGAAATAACCTCCAGGGCAAGTTACGTTGCTCCAAGTGTCGCTGGAGGTGAACGAAGGAAATGAACAAAGCAAAGCTGAAGCCCCTACATCGTAGTACGTCTGCGCTTCTGCGCAGTAATACTTGTCCTCCGGCGGGCCGCCGGCTGACAGGAATTGCGCGTAAATGTCCGTGGAGTTGTACAGCTGGTCCACCGGCAGCCACTGCAGGCACGGATGGGCGTTCGCGTCGCTTTGCGCGCCGTACAGCTGGATGGAAGAATCGCGCTGCAGGCAGTAGCCCGTCCAGCCGAGTTCGGAAGTGTCCGTCGTCGGGAGAGAACAAGTGGCTGACGTCCCTTGGTTGTCCTTCAGGCTCGAGCAACCATCATTTGACGTGCACGTCTGCACAGATTTGTTGTTCACCAACACCGGCTGCCCATCCGTGCCAACGCAAATGCCATTTTTCAGCTCCTCGCCGGGCGTCTTGTGTGGGAAGTAGCGCGTCGTGAGACCTTGCCCGTATTTCACCTTGTCGTAAGTGCAGGCATCGGCGCCCGAAGGCAGGACGTCCGCGCCGTAAGCGGCGACGTTCAAACCGCCTGGCGATGTCGCCACAGGCGTGTAATAGTTCGCATTTTCATATCCTTTGGTAAAACCCGTCGCCAAATCGTAATTGGTTCCCGAAGCGCTGCCGCTCGTGCCGGACGTCCAATTCGTCACGATTTTGTCCGGGAACGGCGCATCGCTCTCCGGATAGGCGCGGCACGACGACGCGAGAAGATCGGGGGTTTGGGACGAGCTCGCTTGCGCGGAGTTCGGCGCGATCAATGCCGACGGTACGTCCGGATTGTTCGGATCCGCCGCGACACTCGTGATGCACTGGCCGTTGTAGCAGCCGCCGGTCTTCGTGCCCGCCGCAAACCGGCACGACCCGCCGTCCTTCGTCGCACATTCGCCGTCCGTGCTGCAGGCCGTCTGGGACGACCACGACGTGTTGTCCACGCACAGGTGCAATTCCGTGTCGCAGGTCGTGAGATTTTTGTCAGGGCTGTTCAAGGGCCACTTGCTGGCGAGACAATCGCCGGTCGAGGAATCATTGGAGAAACAGAATGCCTGACGCTGGCAGGCATAGCCAGGGTCGCAATCGCTGTTCGACTCACAAGCCGACTTGCTGCCGCCTGTGCATGTTCCCGGCGGCTGCGCGGACTTCTGGCAGAAGCCGATCTCGCAGGAGTCGTTCTGATGGCAATCGGCCGGGCCTGAACACGGCGAACCGGTATCCTTGCAGGTGCCGATCTTGCAGGCGGCGCCGGCATCCTCCACGCAAGACTGTTTCGCGCCGCAATCGGCCTGTTTCGTGCAGGAAACCCCCGTCGTGCACACGCCGTTCAAGCAGCTCTTTCCGCCGCAATCCGCGGCGCTGCCGCATGTCTTGCTCGTGTCGACGCACACCTTGGGCGCCGTGCAGGATCCGGCCACGTAACCCAGCGTCGTCTCATCGACCGAGCTCCCCTGCGGCGCCACGTTCACGTCGCGGTACAGATCCACCGGCAGCTGGCCCGGGATCGAGTAGCCGTCGTATTCCTGGCCGTTCCACGAGGTGTCGCGCGCCTGGTAGTACCCGGTGGAAAGGACGCTCGGCTGGCTCGTGCCGTACTCGGCGCAATTGCCCGGCGTCGATCCGTCCGTCGCCTTGGTGCACAGGTTGACCTGGTCGCAGATCTGGTCGTAATGGTTCGTCTGGGAGTTCCACGAAGAACGCGACGACGAACAGGCCAGCCACTGCGAGCACTGGCGGTCGCGCTGCACGTTCAGGACGCGGTTGCTGTCGTTGAGGGCGAGGAGGCCGGACGCGTCGTCCGTCTTACCGGAAGCCGGCGTAGGCGTCGCAGGCAGCGCGGAGGCGCGCGACGTGTCCGTGCACGTGGCCGTATGCAGCTGCGCGTCCGTGCCCTTGACGGCCGGGCAGTCGGTATCCACCAGGCAGGAGCCGCCGTACACCGCATTCGGGTCGGCGTTCGGCGCCTTGTCCGTCTTCACGCCGACCAAATCCTCCCCCGCCCCGAGCTGGTAGCGGCAGCGCAGGGCGCACAGGTTCACCTGCGCCGTACCGCCATCGGGCTTGGCGTACGTGAAGACCCGACGGTCTTGCGACGACGCGCCCGGCGCGCGGCAGTCGATCGGATCGACCAGGGCGTCCGCCTGACCGCCCTTGGTCAGCACGTCGGCGTGCGTGGAGAGGACATAGGACGGCCCGGCGGCGGAAGAAAGATCCGCGTTGGTGGTGTCGTCAAACAGCGCGCAGCCGAGCTTGCGGCTCACCTGGCCGTTGCAGGCCGTCTGCGCGCTCGCCGCCGTCGTGCCCAGCGTGCCGTCGTCCACGAACGCGTACGACGCCGCATTGCCGCTGGCGTCGCGGTTCGCCGGGTCGGCGAAGGCCGTGCACAAGTTGTTCGCCGCGGGACAGGAACCGACCCAGTCCGCGTAGTTCGCGTCGCCGTTGCGCCAGATGCCGTAGGAGGAACCGGCCAGGACATTGCTCACCTCGCTCTGCTGGACCTTGCCGTCGCCGTTCGCGTCCGTCCAGCTGCACGGATTGCTCGTTCCTTTCTGGAACCAGCCGTTGTACACGTTGCCGTCCGGCTCGCGCACGTTCGTCTTGTACTCGCATTGCTTGGTGCCCGGATCCTTGAAGAAATAGGCGCCGTTGGCCGTCGTGTTCCACGCCTTGCAGAAGAGCGCGTCGGAGGTGCACAGCCGGCTGGCATACTGGTCCGGCTGGTCGAGCAGATAGACGCTCGCATACGACGCCACCCGGCTCAAGTCCTGGCTGAAGGACGGCTTGCCGAAGCCGCGGCAGCCGACAGCGGAGGCCGAGCAGGATTTGGTGCCGTCGTCGACGAGATACATCGGCGCGTCGTTCGGGACGACGCGGGCGTCTAGGCCGAGGGACAGCTTCAAACCGTTTCCCGTCGGCGGGTTTGGCAAGACCGCGCCGTTCACATTGAAGGCGCACGAGGACGTGCCAGCGGCGATGGTGCAGTACGTGGCCGATCCGATCGTGCAGGGTGTGGCCGAAGCGACGCCGCAAGTTCCGCTGCCGCAATCATTGTTCGAAGTGCAGGCTTTCGTATTGTCATTCGAGCACTTTCCGGTGGCGGTGTTCAATCCGCATGTCGCGTTGAACACGGTGCCGCCGACGTCCGTCGAGTTTTGCGTGTCGTAGAACGCCTGGCAGCCGACGGCCTTTTCCGAGCACAGGCGCGTGAACTGGTACAAATCGCTCGTCTGCTGCTTCTGGTCCGTGTACGCCTGGCAGCCGAGGTAGTAGCCGGGCGAGGCGGCGCCGTTCGGGGCCGTGTCGCAGGAGGCGGGCGTCGTCCAGGAATCCTTGACGACATCAATGGTGGCGCCGGACTGCTTCAGCACGAAGTTGTCGACATAGAACGTCCCGACCGCGTCGTCCGTGATTTGAACCACGGCCGCATCGTCGAAGGTCTGGCTGGATGAACGATCGTACGGCCCGAAGTCGTACGCCTGCCAGGATCCGCCGAGCGCGACGGTTCCCATCGAATGCGACGTTCCGTTTTTCTCCACGAACGCGACGGACAAATTGCCCGAACCCTTGGCCCACAGCGAGACGGTGAACGTGGGCCCGGCGGCCGGCTGTCCTGCAGGGGACATGTCGGTAAGAGACGGGGTCGCCACGCCGCCGCCGGACGCCGTCACGTTCACGGCGAGCGAATGGCCGCCTGTGGCGATGGACTCGTTGCTGATCGCGAGCGTCGCGCCTCCGACCTTGGCGCCGACGTTCTGGCCGGGCGCGACATTCTCAAAATCCTGGCTGGCCACCGTCTGCACGTCGTTGCCGGAAGCGCCGGTATACGCGCGGCAGCCGTTGGCCGCGGCGGAACAACTGGCGCTGGCGCTTGCCAATCCAAGATAGCGGCACTCGCCGTTCACGAAGGCACCGTGCGTCGCCTGGCAACGATCCTGATCCAAGCCGGCCGTCTTGCGGTACGGCGTGCAGGCGTCGTCCACCGACACCGTCTGGCTGAAGAGGCGGTAGTGGATGGCGCCCTGCTGGTCGTAGAACTCGCGGCAATCGTCATTGGTAAAGATGTCGGCATGCGCGCTGCAGCCGGCGTTGTTCGCCGCAACCGTCGCCGCGCTGTCCGCGCATTGGACGCCTAATGTGACGGATCCGTCCGTGCCGGTCGTCTGGGTGGTCTGCCACGCCGTGCAGGGAGCGGCATCGACATTGGACTTGAGCAGCTGCCACGTCTTCAACTGATAGCCGGAGGCGTCCGATCCTTCCCACGTGAAGTACGTGGCGGAGTTGGCGCCGGCGTCGGCGGGCAGGTCGCAGGCGCGCAGGCCGGTGTAGTATTCGATGCCTTCCCCGCCCTGCGCGACGGTGTTGAGATTCGTGAAGCTGTCGCAGCCGACGTCCTGGGCCGCGCATGTCTTTGCCGTGGCCGGGATGAAATCCACGAAAGACGAAGGGGACGGCTCGTAGGGCGTGGCGAGCTGCTTGAAGGCGGCGTAGCCGACGCAGGCCGACGGACACGCGTCATCGGCGGACGTGACGGCGGGGATGGACGGGCCGCCCGCCGCCGACGTGTAGGCGCTGCAGCCGACGTCCTGGGCCGAGCAGATGCCCGCGTACTGGGCGCAGATCGCGGGATCCGTGGCGGCGCCGGTGCAGCCCAGATACGCCGGGGCGATCTTGAGATACGCCGCCTGGGTGGACGAGGGATTGTAGCCGTCGGCGAAATTCGTCGCGGACGAGCCGGGTTCCAGCTGCACGTCGTCGAAGCGGGCGCTTGAAGAGGCGCCGGCGGCGCTCAAGGTGATGGACGCGGTGAGCGGATCCGCGAGCGTCGTGAAGGTGCAGGTGAAGCGGGTGTAGTCGGAAGCAGGTGAAATCAGCAGGTCATAGGCGCCTGTCCCGTCTGCCTTGCAGTTCTCCGTCAACGTGCCGGACAAATCGGGCGAAGTGCCGTCGGCTTTAAACAATGCCAGCTTCGCGATCACGTCCGTCGAATACTGTCCCTGATTGCCTTGGACCCCTTCAACGTAGGCGCTGAACGTGTACACCGTGTCGGGCGTGAGCAGGATGCCCGCTTGCTCCAAGCCTGCGCCCGGGATCACGGACGCGGCGCTGCCCAAAGCGCCCGAGGCGCCGGAGGAACCCGTGCCCAAATCATAGGTGCCTGCCGTTCCCGTCCAGACCCATCCGTCCGGCACGCTGTTGCTCGTCTGATGGTTCTCAAAGCCGCCGTTGCGCACCATGTTGAGCGTAACGGGGCCGTTGGCGGTCTTGGCAGGAATGAGCGAGGTGCAGCCGTCGTCGGCAGGCGAGCATTGCTGCACCGTGCCGTTGAAGTAGGCGCGGGGGGCGTTCTGCACGCAGGTGCCGCCCGTCGGACAGTTCGCATCGATCGAACAAGCGGTCGTCGGCGCATTGGTGCACTTGCCAGGCTGAACGCAGGCATTACCTGCCCCGCAATCCGCGTCAACGGCGCAGGCTTTCGTCGCATCGTTGCTGCACGCGCCCGTCTTCCAGTCCCACGTGTCGTCCGCGGTCGTCGCCGTGCCGTGGCCGTTCAGGAATTGCGACGCGGCGTACCACAAGCATCCCGCGTTGGCTTGCGAGCAGGAGCCGTAATCGACGGTGTTCAGCAGGAACGAGCTCTGCTGGTTGTTCGACGTGTCCGTGAACGTGAGGCAGGACGCGTATTGCACGGGACAGGCCGTGCCCTGGAACTTCCATGTGTTCTGTTCGCGCGCGCAATAGCCGTAGGAGGCGCAGCTGCCGTCCGGATTCTCCGACACGCAATCCTGTACGTCCGCGCAGTACGTGTTGCGCGTGGGGCCGGCGGAGGTCGCGAGCAAGTCGCCGTTTCCTTCCGCCCGGCAC